>NZ_VRVA01000090.1:0-22842 GCF_008039945.1 Methylobacterium sp. WL64 | reverse complement strand
CGGATCGGCCCCGGCCAGGAGCTGGTCCAGGATCGCGTCAGGGACGTGGGGTGCTTTGCGTCGTGCCATCGGGAACCTCCTTCGGATCCACTATGGCCGCCCCCACACGAAATTCCTGACAGTCCCCCTCGATACCCGCTTTTGCCGTTGCCCTTGGTACTCTCGTGCTGCGGCTCCTCGTACCCCTTGTCGTCAAAGGCACCCATATCACCGGGCTCGGACTCGCCCGGCGATCGAGGCCCCTGCGGTCGAACGGCGACGTCACTCGGGGGATAGGGGCGAGCGTTAGAAGGAGCCTCTGTGACTACCTCTTGGGCTGGGGTTGGTTCGGTACGACTCATCGCACGCTCTCGATCCATTGCGCTCCAGTTTGAAAAAGGAACTCAGGGTGACGTGGTTCCGAAACGGCAGATGGCCGTCCGCCGTAATCCGGCGCACCTTTGCCCTCGCCTTACGGGACCGCGGGCGCCAGGCAGCGATAGCGGCGCAGCTCCTCCAACGCCATCGCCCGAGCAGCGATCGAGGGAGAGAGGTCCGTACAAGCAGCACCTCGATCTCCTCAGACCATCGAGCGAAACGTTTCTTGGAGTGCGACTGCAATAAGATTTCATTCATCCTATCGTGCAAAAAAGCAGTGCACGCTCAATGATGGATGCGTAACCAATGTCTTCTAGCGTCACGCTTACCGCGGCCACCCGTCAGAACCTGCTCTCGCTGCAGGATACCGCTGCGCTGACCGCGACCACCCAGAACCGGCTCTCCACCGGACTGAAGGTCTCCTCGGCCCTCGACAACCCGGTCAACTTCTTCACCTCGCAGTCCCTCAGCCAGCGCTCGGGCGACCTCGGCAACCTGCTCGATGGTATCTCGAACGGGATCCAGTCGATCCAGGCCGCCAACCAGGGCATCACCTCGATCCAGAAGCTGGTCGATCAGGCCAAGTCGGTCGCCAACCAAGCGCTGTCCACCCAGATCACCACCACCGGCACTGCCTCGACCGCCTACTCAGCTCCGGCCGCTGCAACCACCCTGAACCTCTACGTCAACGGCTCGGCGACCACCGTCGCGCTGGCCACGGCCGACACCCTCGACCAGGCCTTGACCAAGCTCAACGCCGCGGTCGGCGCCGGCAGCTTCTCGAAGAGCACCGACGGCACCAAGATCGTGATGAACGCGTCCTCGGACTTGGAATTCAAGACCTCGGCCGACCAGACCGCGCTCGGCTTTGCCGGCGGTACGGCCTCCTCCGGATCGACCTACGGTACCACCGCCGCGGCCGGCCAGAGTTCGGACCTCAGCGTGTCGGGCGTCACAGCCCGGGCGACGCTCGCGACGCAGTACAACAGCCTGCTGACCCAGATCGATCAGCTCGCCGGCGATTCGAGCTTCAACGGCACGAACCTGATCAACGGCAAGAGCGACAACAACAACCTGACGATCAACTTCAACCCGAAGGGCAACTCGAACCTCACGGTCACCGCGACCGACGAGACCTCGGGTGGCCTGGGACTGACCTCGATCACCAGCACCTCGACGAAGACGTCGACGATCGGGCAGGGCAACTTCCTGCTCAACGCCGACATCAACACGACCCTGAACAAGCTCACGACCGCCTCCAGCCAGCTGCGGACGGACTCGTCGACCTTCGGTTCGAACCTGTCGGTGGTGCAGAACCGTCAGGACTTCACTAAAAATTTGGTCAACGTGCTCGACACGGGCTCATCGAACCTGACGTCAGCTGACTTGAACGCTGAAGCTGCGAACTCGCAGGCCCTGTCCACCCGTCAGTCGCTGGGCATCTCGGCCCTGTCGCTGGCGAACCAGGCGCAGCAGGGCATCCTGCAGCTCCTGCGCTAAGCGTCCGCTGCATCATAGACGTCGCGGCTGGGGTCATCCCCCAGCCGTTTCGCGTTCCGTGCGTACTCGTATCGGCGCCTCGGCGTGGTGCATCTCGACAGGATGACCATCGAGGTGGGTACTTGGACGGCGCTTAGAAGGTCGCCGACGTGGGCCTGGAAGGGACCTAATCCCGTGGCATGAAGCCGGTCGGCAACGACGAGACCGACGGCAAGTGGCGCGAGAGGTTCAAGCACGCATAGGTGTCTTGGCTGCGCGTGTGGGGCACCGAGCCGCGACCTGGCGGCGGTGCCGCGGGTCCGGCACCGTCCCGGATCAGGAGACGCCGGGGATCTGCATCCACCTTCGATCGCGTCTTATCCGTGATCTTTGCGGGCCGCCGCGGAAGCGTGCGTGGGAATGTCTCGCGGCGCTACCACTGTGCTTGCTGTCCCGAGGAATGCCATGCCGAGGCAGGCGAACCCCAATGCCTTCATGCGGCGAGAGGGATCTCGAACCGCGCGTTCGTGAGCTAGCACGTCGTACGCTGCCGCCCGATTTGAGTTGGCACGATCGTTGAGCATGACGCCCTCCGTCCACCCCGCAGAAATACGGGCTTGGATGAGGGCTAAATGGTCTGACCTACAGGGCGATGTCCTGTTTGTTGCAGCCGAAATCCATCCGGCCAAATCGTCTGTTGCGGCAACCCGCCGGGCGTTCCGCTTCGAGTTGCGGCCCCTCGAGCCGCGGGCCAGCAGCATGCCTGAGCCCATAATGATCAGCGCGGGACCATCGAGGTCGATCACCCCTCGCGGGTGGACCGCGTCACTGGAGGGAACGTCCCTCCGGTGCCATTGAGCGTCCGGCATCGAGAAGAGCGCGAACCTTGCGCATCGCATGCAGCATGATGTCGGGGCGGGCGACGTCGCTCGCGTGCTCAGCGGCGAAGCTGTCCAGCGCTTCCGTGATTTGGTTCTCGATCTCGTCCATCAGGGCGAGACCGTCCGATCCCTCCCGACGCAGGTGCGCCCCCGCGAGCGTCAGGTAGGCCGCGCTGGCAAGGAGAAACGCCACACCATTCGCCTCCTGCGCAGCGGCAGAGGGTGGCTCATCGCGGCTTGTATTGTCACCCGAACGGTCATCAATCATCAGAATGCACTCCTAGTGTTCGTTCAGAGAGCGTATGCGCCAATCACCACGCATCACGCAGCCGTGAATATTGCGCAAAAATCGATATCTATTGACGTCAATACAATACGAAGGCTCAGGCCTGCCTTCGTAGGACAACTTTTGGTTGTGGCGGCGAAGTCATGGGCGCGGGGTTAGTTCGTCGCGGCGGAAGGCGCCCGCGGCTGAGACCTTCAGCGCCGCCGACCCGGCCGATTGCGCCGAGCGAGAGGTCCGCCAGCGGCTACGCGCTGATCCTCGAAGGGTCGAGACCGGACGCAGGACCCAGCAACTTGCCGACTGCTACAGCGCACTCATGCACGCGATCGTGGAAGCTCCGTGCGGAGGCCGACAGCGAGGACGCGAGCAAAGACGTGTTGGCGCCTTGCCAGGGGTGAACCCGTGACTTCGGTTCCGCTCCGCTACTGCAGATGGACGCGCGCGAGGGCCATCTGGTGCGCCCGGCATACTGCGGTCGAGAGTGGTCCGGGCCGGTCATCTCGGACGCTCACCAACGATCGATCGCATGCCACAGCCAAGGCATCGAGCGCTGCCGACGCAGATGCCATCAAAGCCAGGGTCAGAGCCGAGCCGACGGAGATCAAAGCAAAGATCGTTGCGAGGGTTTGGGGAGCTGTCATGGCGAACCTCCTCAGTTTCCAGTGGGTCGCCGTCAGTATTTGGGATGTGAGAAGCCGTAACGCCGTGCGGATCAGCACTCGTCTCAACCGCCGCGCAGACGCTTCGCAAAACGGGTGCTTCATGTTCGTCACGGCCGAGGTGCTCGACATCGCGGCGGTGGCATGAGAGCGACGGCTGACTGATGGCGAGCCATAGCCGCCCGCATGCGTGCCTTTCGACAGGACGGGTGCCGATACGGCTGGCGACGCGAAGGCAATCTGATCGTGCGGCCTGGCAGACGCTTGCACGTCGTTGCAGAATGCGATCGCTGCTCGAAATGCGGAGCGACGCGTCAGGAGACTGTCTTCCGATCACGCGCGGGTAGTCAGCCAACACGTCGGTCGAGATAAACCGACACAGCTCCGAGATCTGGACCGCCGTCCGGCGCTACGGTGCCGGCGAGTTCGCCCACATGGAGAGCGACACCCAGGCCGCGACCCACTTCATCATACGCGACCGGTGGATCCAGCTCCTACTCGCAATGCCCGCTCCGAAGGCAGCTGAGCTCACGAAGACCGAGACCGGCGCCGATCGATCCGCCTCGGCCGTCGAAACCGCTCGAGAGCCGGCGTACCGATCTCGCTGGCAGGCGCGGGCCCTCATTATTGAGGCGCAGTTCGAAGTGGTCGAGGTCGGAATCGTGGTGTTCGAGGACGAGCCCCTGGTCAACACCGTCCCGCCGGGGGCGAGCATCGCCTTCGGCGAGGTCCTGCCCGAGAACATGCGGCTGGCCCGTAAGAAGACCGCGCTTGATCGGTCCGCTGTTTGCAAAAGAGAGCTTGTACTCGTCTCGCAGGGGCCGCCTTCAAAAAATCCACGCCCGCTCGCGCGACTCCGGGGGGATGTTGCGTCGCGGGCGTGGATCGCCAGGAGCTGCCCAGCCCGCTGACGTCACCGTGCTAAAAGACTTCGATCCGCGGCACTATATCTTGGGTTGGATCACTCTCGAATCAGTGCGGCACACCAAACGCAGATCCTGCGGGATTGGTCGGCGTCGCGGACGATTGATTCCCCGCCCGGCTGGTCGTCGACGTACGGCCTTGAGGGTTGCTCATGTCCCCGGCGCCGGCACCTGTTCCCTCTGGCGCCACGGCACCGGTCGGCGGAGTCGGATCTGAGCGCTGCGGCTGACCATTGCCGCCGTACAGCGCGCCAACGCCACCAGACGGTGCCGAACCACCTCCGACCCCACCGTGGCCGCCTGCCCCTCCCGCGCTTCCGCCTAAGCTACTGCTGCTCGACGGCGACGTGCTGCCGGCGATCGGGGCCGAACCGCTCCCGCTTCCACTTCCTGGTGCGGAACCGGAACCGACTCCCTGTGCGGCGGCCACGGTGATCAAGCCGATGACTGCGACGCCGCCAACCATGGTTACCGTGAGAGGTGAGGCTTTCAAGTGGAGATCCCTGACTATCGCGAGACGGGATGAGGTCCCTGCGTGGTCAATCTCGTCTCTCCAACACCGTTCCCACTTTTACGACGGCCGCTCGCGCATCCCGTGCGGGGAGCCGCCGGGCAATCTAAAGCTCTCAAGGAGAGCGCAAGCTCTGCCGCCAAGGCGCTACGACATCAGCCCACCCGTGCAAGGCTTGACCGACAGAGCTCCGACGTCTGAAGCTCGATCCTTCGCATCCCATGCTGTGATCGAACATCCGGCGACCCACAACAGCTTACCTGCCGACATCTTCGCCGCGACTGAGCTCTCGTGCAGAGCATCAGATCGCCAGGAGGGATCGCCCCATCGGCATGACGACGCCGTGGAGATCTCGTACCGAACGCGCTCCATCATGAAGCAGCCGATAGGGTCAGTGCACCACCCTGCTGATGCCCGGGCCAAACGCTGCCAGACCGTCCCTCTCCACGACCCCCATAAAGGCGCGGTAGGCATCCCGCTCGGTTGCGAAGCGCTCCTGCCACTCCGTGCTACCGCTCGCCATGTGGACGACCGCCAACTGCCAGGGATCCTGCGTCCCAGCCAACCGATAGATCTCCACGTCGACGGTCTCATCGCCACGAGTGAACGGGCCGGACATACCCGAGTGCTCGAACTCGCGATCCTCGTCCACGGCCGGCTTTCTCAGGTTCGTTTAACGTCGCCGATGAACCGGCTCATCTGCACCACGACATCATCGCCGTTGGGCCTCACCCCCGCGCTCTCTGGATGCACCTCAGCCTGCTCAACGCGCTGAGCGATCTCCATGAAAACGATCTCGACCGAGGGCGGCCAGGGCACATCGTTGTCCTGGAGCATCTGGGTGGCCCGGACCAACATATGGAATTGGCTCGGCTGGATCGATGTGCCGGCAAAGTGCTGATCGAGGATCCGGTCGGCCAGTGCTGTCGCCAACCCGGCGACTTCTGCCAGCTTGTTGGGCGGTACGTCAGCGTCTGTCATCTCAGGTGCCCCTCGCTTCCATCGGCTTGGAACGCAGCTCAGGTACGCCCCTTCAGGGCGTTTGCGCGCTGTATCCGCCGTCAGATCAATCGCGGCCGACTCGTACTAGCTCATGGAGGGGGGAGGGGAGCATCCACCGTGCCGCAGTCAGAATACCCCCACCAATACCGCACACCGGCTGCCCCTTGCCGCTGCTCAGGCAGATCTATCAAAATGACTGAATCTCCGAAACCCGATCCTCATGGGTTCCATGGTCCACCTTCATGCGAGGAGGCCAGAGCCATGACGATCACTGCCTCGATCAACACCGTTGGCGTCGTGCGCGCGACCGAAATGCTGCAAACGGCGCGCACGGATGCAGCGCTCGATCATCGGGAAGGACCGCATACCGTCTCGGTCGAAATCGCTCGCTCCAGCGAGACTGGGGCGCAGCAGCGGGAGGGTAGGCAACTGTCTCCACAATCGCAGAGGCGGGTCGTAGATATTCGCGTCTGAAATCGGTCAGGCCGACTGCCAATTCTGGCGTAGCTCGAGCTGCGCGGCGCGTCCTGCATCGGCGTCGAGGCGGGGACGTCGATAACGCGGCATCGACTCTTAAAACGTACCGTTGCGCCCTCAGGAATCAGAGCGTCGGGCTCGGCCGCTACAATCTCCAGGTCGATCGCTCGTCGGCGCGAATTCAGCGGCCGTATACTCTCCCGAATGCGCCGGACTGGCGACCCACGCTCCGACTTTCCATTTAGGCTGTCGGTCTCCCAGTGCCTGCGATCGAGCATGGCGGTAAGCGCAAGAGCCCAGGATCGCCCGCCGCCTCCGCAAGTAGACAACTTCACTTGCTCGAGGCTAGCTAGCAGGTGCAACGACTTGTATGTGCAGTTCGTGAAAATGCTCTGACGCCGCAACGCTCATATATAGCGTTGCAGTGCCAGATCGATCGCTCGCTCGCGAAATCCGGGCAGAGGGACTGCAAAGCTGGCTTCTTCCTGAGATCGGGGTATCTTGAGGCCACTCGCGCGCACGAAGGTGTGCGGGCCGGTATCGCTCGCGTCAGATTTTGGGCGGCTCGTGTACAGCCGACGAGAGCTTCGCGCCCCTCGCCCGATAAGTCGGCCGGACCATCGCCACTTGAGAAGGATCGACTCCGACCATCGTCGGCGCCCAACCTCTCGCGGAACGCCGGCGGGCGTAGTGGGATGTAGCGGTTCGCGTCGAGTTGTGTCCGAGCAACGCAGCGACGCTCGCTCCGTCCATCACATCCTTGGCGCGTGCAGCGGCAATGTGACGGGTCGTATAGGGGCTGATCCGTCCTCCCCGCAGCGACGGCACCGCCTTGGCCGCTTGCGCAGATGCCCACGAGAATAGATACCGGATGCTGGCAAAGATCTTGGCCCAGGTGCTGGTCTTCAGCGCCGTTTTGATCATCGCGAGCAGCTTGGTGATCATGGCGTTCCGCGCGGGCTCGAGTCCGCTCAACTCGAGGTAGCGGACTTCGCCGTTCGCACGCTCGTTCGTCGCCTTGGCATTCATCACCACCAGGGTGGTTCCCTCCAGGCGGGCGGTCGACCATTCAATCGGACGCAGGCCGAGCTCGCTACCGAGCCACAGTATGCTTCTGGCGAGGAGAGCGTACCGATGCTGCGACTGCTGCAACACGTCGGAAATCGCCCTCACCTCGCCGGGCATGCACGCCTTCCGCTTCTTCGCACTCGTCCTGCGCTTCCCGCCCTTGGTCGGCTCGGGACGCATCGGCTCGGCGTTCAATCGTTCCAGAGCCAATCTTGCTTCCTCGTAGCATGCCGGGTTGCAGCAGAAACTCTCCAGAGCAAAACGGAGGGAGGCTCGATATTGTCGAACTGTCGACGGCGCCCATCTGCCGTCCGCCCCCTGAAACCACTCGACGAGTTTGCCGAAAGGGGTGAACTCGCATGTCAGGCCGAGCTCTCCTGCCGCCGTCTTCGCGAGGTCATTAGCGCGTTTGAAATAGGCCTGTTCCGTCTCCAATGTACGGGTCTGGTTTTTGGCATCCATGCTCGTCACCCCACGTTACTGCGACTGGCAGTAACGGCTTCCAGTAACGGCAGCCGTCTCAAATCCGGTCTGGAGGAAGCTTGCAGAGGCTGACGAAAAACGCTCGGTCACCGCCGCCGATCAAGACCGAAGATCGCGAGCGCAACCGGAAGGTTCGCGTATCCACCATGCCGAGCGCAGAGTGCGGTGCCTTCATCGGCGCAAAGAAAAGCAATCGACCGCGATCCGCAGCCATCGTGTTCGCAACGAGCATCCCACGAGAGCTGCTCCGCGTGGAAGGCAGCCCGCGCATACTGCACGTCGGTCCCCTGCATCCATAGGGGCATGCTTCGATCGTAGCGCTTCCTCGATCTACGCGGGGTGATCGTTGCTTGAGCGACCGTGGTATCGCACCCAATTTGGGTGCTGTTCGACGACGGCGGATCTTGAAATACACGCAAAATATCGACCTCGGGCGTCCTATCAGCGCCATCCTCTTCGAGTTCATGTTTCCCGGGGGACGGATCGGCGTCGCACCCATTTTGGGTGCAATCGGCGATCGTACAGGCGGTGTCCGGAGCTGAAAAACCAGCTGGGGCGGAAACGTCCGTCCCAGCCGAAAGCGGTTCCGGCGTCGGGCATACGGCTGCATCGGATCGGTATCGGCGGGGTCGATGAGGATGCTTGCCCCCAAAGGGCGAAGGCACTGCGCCGGCAATAGGAGCCTGAACGTCACCAAGAGACACGGTTCCGACAGAATGACCGGCTTTCCATCGGGGATCGGGTTGGATCGTCCGAACGGGAACGCCGTCGATTGCGCAACGCGACCACACGATAGAGCCTGCCGCACGCAGACTGATAAGTGCATTTTTTACGGTGTTGGCAGCGAAGTCCAACCGAGCAGCGATGTCTGGATCCTCGGTGGTACATCCCTTCGTCCAGAAGTCAGCATCCAACGAAATCAACCAGGCGACGTGCTCGGCCGACTTTTTCACGTCCTGATTGCGCATGATCGCCAAGGCCCATGCGTCCTGTTTGAAGGAGGCAGGCGGTTGTTTTGGTTCTGCGGTCGACATCTCGTCCTATCTTTCTCGATTTCCTCCTGCGGGAAACCACAAGGATACGGCCTGCGTTCGCAAAGAGCACCCAATCTGGGTGCGCGGTATTGTGGGCCTCCGCCAGGCGCCCCCGGGGTTGGTGGATGAGCTGCGTCCAGCCTTATTAGCCTGCATCGATATCTGCGAGCATCATACTGCACCTAACACCAATCGACGGGGAGGCTGCCTCACGGGGTTTCGTTGCGGGGCTGGATCTGATTCGATGCGGTGAACCGCAGGGTTTGCCATGTCAGCTGCGGTGCCGCTGCGCGAGGACTTCACGGCCGATGATCTGCGGCGGCGAGCCAAGGTCAGCCGGGACGCGGGCCAGAGCCGTCGTCTTCTGGCGTTGGCTGAGATCAACGACGGCGGCAGCCGCAGGGATGCGGCGCGGATCGGGGTGGTGGGCCTGCAGACGGCGCGCGATTGGGTGCTGGCTTTCAACGCGGATGGTCCGGTGGGGCTGATCAACGGCAAGGCGCCGGGCCAGAAGCCGAAGCTAGACGCGGCACCGCGCCGGGCACTGATGCAGATTGTCGAGAGTGGGCCGGACCCGGACCGGCACGGCGTGGTGCGTTGGCGGCTGAAGGATCTGGCCGCCTGGATCTACGCGAGCTTTGGCGTCAGCCTGGACGAGAACACGCTCGGACAGCTCATCAATCGCCTCGGCTTCCGCAAGCTGTCGGTGCGCCCGCGCCGCCACGCAGGATCCAGCCGCCCTGACGGCCTTCAAAAAAACCTGCCCGCCGCCGTGAAGGCGATCCGCGCGGGGCTGCCAGCCGGAACGGCCATCGAGGTATGGTGGCAGGACGAAGCGCGCGTCGGCCAGAAGAACACCCTGCCGCGGCGATGGGCGCGCCGCGGGACACGACCCTCGGCCCCCAAGGACCAGCGCACGGCCTACGCCTACATCTTCGGAGCGATCTGCCCGGAGAAGGGCAAGGGCGCCGGTCTCGTCCTACCCCGCCACGACAGCGAGGCGATGAACCTACATCTGGCCGAGATCAGCCGCTCCGTCGCGCCCGGCGCTCATGCCATGCTGATGCTCGACGGCGCAGGCTGGCACGGCGCTCACGACGTCGTCGTGCCGGACAACATCACCCTGCTGACGCTGCCGCCCTGCGCGCCCGAACTCAACCCGGTCGAGAACGTCTGGCAGTTCATGCGCGACAACTGGCTCGGCGACCGAATCTTCGCCTCCTACGACGACATCGTCGAAAGCTGTTGCGACGCCTGGAACCGCCTCATCGACCAGCCCTGGAAGATCATGTCCCTATGGCCTGCCCCCGTTCGGTGGCCCAAGTTCGAAGTTAGTGCATCGTCGGTCTGGAGTTGACCCCGTTTGTGGTCCACGGCCTATGCAAGTTCTCGGGCTGTGACAGCTTGGTTGGCGAAGGCTCGGGGCGTCAAGCCGCCCAGGGCCGTGTGGGGTCGATCTTCGTTGTAGTGGCACCTCCTTTCCTCGATGCGCTCACGGGCATCGGCCAGCGACAGGAACCACGAGGCGTTCAGGCATTCCGCTCGGAGGCGGCCGTTGAACGACTCGATATAGGCGTTGTCGGTCGGCCTGCCCGGTCGGGAGAAGTCGATCTCGACCCCGTTCAGGTAAGCCCACTGGTCGAGCATGCGCCCGGCGAACTCCGGCCCGTTGTCGACCCGCAGGCTCTTGGGTCGGCCCCGCAGCCGGACCAAGGCGTCCAGAGCCTCGGTCACCTGGAAGGCGCGGAAGTTCGCTCTCGGTGTCAGTGAGAGCGCCTCTCGCGTGTGGCAATCGACGACGGTCAGGATCCGAAATGGACGCCCGTCGAAGATGCGGTCGGACATGAAGTCCATCGCCCAGACCTCGTTGGGCCCACCGATCGCCGGTCGCCCCTGACGGTAGCGCCAGGCTCGTTTGCGCTTGGGCAGCTTGGACCGGATCGACAGTCCCTCGTCCCGGTAGATCCGGTAGGTTCGCTTGTGGTTCACCTCCCAGCTCTCCCGTCGCAACAGGATATGCAGCCGTCGGTAGCCGTAGCGCACCCGCGCGGCAGCGAGTTCCTTCAGCCGCATCCGCAGCGCAACCTGCGGGTCAGAGCGCTTCCTGTAACGCTGGGACGAGCGGCCAAAACCGGTGGCCCGGCAGGCCCGACGCTCGCTGATGCCGTAGGCCACCTGCAGGTGACCGGCGACCTCGCGGCGAGCGGCGGGCCTCACCACTGATCCTTGAGCACGTCCTGCAACATCGAGCGATCCAGCGTCAGGTCGGCCACCAATCGTTTGAGCTTGCTGTTCTCGTCCTCCAGCTGCTTCAGCCGCCGGATCTCCGGCACGCCCATGCCGACGAACTGCTTCTTCCAGCGATAAAAGGTCGGTTCAGATACGCCCATCTTCCGGCAGACCTCGTCCACCGTCGCGCCGCCCTCCGCCTGCCGCAGGGCGAAGGCGATCTGTTCGTTCGTGAAGCGTCTGCGAGGCATGGCATCCACCCTCCTTCAGGGTTCAGGATGCCCGAAGCACTTGCGCTCAGCGCGGACCAGTTTGGTGGGTCAGGGTCAATGCTCTGGCTCACATGACTTTGCAGAGACGCCCTAATGCGTGCAGCGACGCAGCCTGAACATCGGCACATGGCTCGGCCGCGTCGAGAACGATCCGATCGGCTGGACAGGATTGGCTTGTTCGATAGCAATTGCGTTGCCACGTAGGAGTCGAGCAAGGACAAGCACACTCTCGGCGAGGGCGAGTTGAGCGCCGATGCAGACCCGCGGTCCGGCACCGAACGGCAGGAACGTAAACCGCTCAGGCTTCACAGCGCCGAGGAAACGCGATGGATCGAAACGCGAAGGGGAGGTCCAGAACACGGGGTTCCTATGCAGCATGCAGAAGGGAAGGAGAACGAGGCTGCCACCCCGGATCGATAATTCGCATAGGTCGTGCGGGTCCCTAACTTCGCGGGCCGACATATAGGCTGGGGGATACAGGCGCAGGGTTTCCTCGACCACGGCCCGTGTCAGCGGCAGGCGCGCGAGCGCCTCTCCGGCCGAAGTCGGCGACACGTCACAGGCGCAAGCCTCGTCGCGCACGGCGCCCTGCCATTCAGGCGCGTTGGCGAGGAGATAGCACGCCCAGAAGAGGGTTAGTCCCGTGGTCTCGTGGCCGGCGAAGAGCATCGTCGACACTTCATCGGCCAACAAGGTCTCGTCCTGGTCCTTGTAGGAATCCGCCAGTATATCAAACAAATCGCGCGGCGTATCTGGCGACGCCGCGTAGCGGCGTTCCACGATGATGGAGGAGATAATCCGCGACCAGCGTCGCCGAAACAGTGCCCGCCGCATATCTGTCGGCGTCAGCAACTTCGATGGCAGCAAGAAATCACTCGCGCGGGGACGCCCTATCGTGGCGGAATAGAACAGGAGCAAACGCCTCAGCTCAGGCCCGAAACGGGCCGTTTCGAGCGAGAACATCGAGCGCGCTGCGATGTCCAAACTCAGGTCCTGCATCGCGGACAGCAGATCGATTAGGCCGCCCTTCGAGGCTTCGATCCGTACGCAGGTTGCCTCCGCGCACGCCGCGATATGCTGCGACAGGACGGGCAGTGTCCGCGGCGTGAACGCGGGCGCAAGCGTGCGGCGCTGATGCCGCCAAGCATCTCCCTCCGCCGCAGCAAGTCCCCGGCCGAGGATGGGACCGAGCACGCGTCCTGTCGCTCGTACGCGGCGGAAACGATCCGGATGATCTGCCAGGACATGACGCATGGCGTCGGGGGTGTTGGCGAGGATCAAATCCGTGATGCCGAGGCGGAACTTCATTACCGGCGCGGTGAAGCACCGTTCTGGGAAGGCTGAGAAGGCGTTGCTCCGGACCCGCATGAGGACGCCGAGACCAGTGACTTGGTCGGGTGCAAGCGGAGGCGCTGGAGGCTCGAAGGGTTGGCCAGGGCTGTACATACTAGCTTTCGCCTGAGCTCATAGGAGTTCCAAATTTCCCGATCTAACACTGCCTACACTGCGCAGATCATTAAACACATCGTCTCCTAGCGGAAGCAGTTCGGCATCATCCGCTTTCGCTCATGAAAGAGAAGTGCCAATCATTCAATGTTTTTCTTCACGAAATTCAGGGGCTTGATTAAGTCAAAGCCCCCGCCGGACCTCATTTGCTTACAGGGCAAAGTTTATACGCTACGCCTGCTTGATCGCCAGCCGACGTACCCGAGATTTTGAAGCTCCCCCGCGACTGCACGAACACCGTCTCAGACGTGGTCGTGGGCGTCACCGGGCTTCCGTCACCCGCAGCGCCGCAAGAGGTCGCTATTTTGTATGTCTTGCCGCGAGCGTTTATGATCTTGCTGACGCATTTGCTGTCGTGCGGGCCGCCCAGCCCCTGCCCGTCGTATGTCCTCAAAGCAGCAAACGGCGCGCCCTCGCACGTCAGATCTGCATGGACGTAATTGCCGTGGGACAGCGGCAGCGGCTCCGCTTTGAGAGAGCCAGCGCAGACGATGGAGGCTGAAAACACGCCAGTGGCGTATAGCTGGGAAGCGACGGATTTCATGCGCAACCACCATGCGATTTGTGGATCATGCCAGCCGATTTCGGCTTGGTTAGTTCTAAGTATTTCTGCTGGAAACTAGGCACCTTGTCCTACCGAAGACCTTGATAGCCAAGTGGAGTTTCGGCTCTGTTTCAAGCGATAGGCGAATCGGTTACGCTTGAAACATTCTGGAGGTAGGCTCCTTCGGTACGCGGCGGCGTTCAACGACGGCCAGGGACCTGGCGAAGCTGCCATTCGCATAGTGATGACACGCCCACGGCCATCCGCGGTCACGGACGCTTTAGCGCGGTTCCAGGTGTGCAGTCCCACAGTGTGGTGGCATCACTTTAGCTGAGGTCGCTGCACACCGGGGGGCGTTGTGGGACAGGTTCTTCACGGCTGCGCCACGACCACGCACGCGGTCAGAGCAGCGCTAAAGCGATCGAAAGCCTCGTTCAAGGAGCTTGCGGCACAGCATGGACCGAACCCCAAGACGGTCGTGAAGTGGCGCAAGCGCGCGTTGGTACATGATGCGGCGATGGGACTAAAGTCTCCGCACTTCACCGTGCTCACTACCGAAGAGGAGGCGGTAATCGTTGCCTTTGGACGGCACACGCTCCTGCCGCCCGACGACTGCCTGTATGCGCTCCAGGCCACCATCCCGCACCTGACCCGCACGTCCCTGCACCGCTGCCTGCAGCGCCAAGGGATCAGCCGGTTGTCCACTAAGCTCCCAACTCGGGACGTCCGCCTTTCTTAGCAGTCAAGGTTTGAAGGTCCCCCTCTACGACCGTTGGGATGGGCTGAATCGCCTCAGCCCGATGCTCATGCCGAGACCGGTGTGCGGAGCGGAGAGTACGTCGCGCGGTAGCTGCGCGGCCCAATCATGGGAAGCAGGAGGTTTTTGGCCCAACTCGGCATCCGTGCGGTCCGCGATAGGCGATCGGTCATCGCCTGTACATGAGCCACTCTAGGCCGGCGTAGCGCCTCGTACTCGGCACCGATCGTGCCCCAGTCCATCCGCTCAGCCAGCAGCGCGGCCAGCACCAGCGCATCCTCAAGAGCGAGGGCGGCCCCCTGAGCCCAGACCGGTGCAGTCGCGTGGGCGGCGTCTCCCACGAGCGCCACCCGGTCCCGGGTCCAACTCGGAATACGAACCTCTTCGAGGGGGGAGTGATAGAGTGCGCCAGGCTTAGCCAGAACTACATCGAGAGTGTCGCGGACGAGACGCGGAAACGATGTGAAGACATTTTGAAAGGCAGCCAGGTCCTGCCCCCGTCCGGCGGCCTCGCTTACTGAGACCCAACCATAGACCTTGCCATGGTCGACGGGGATGAGCAGGAACAATCCGTTCGATCCTGCCCAAATCGTCCATGCGTCAAGGCCTGGGTTCGGCGCCATGAAACGCCAGCTCGCAGGGGCGAGCATCGCCGCTCCGAGCACGGAAGCACCGAACGTGTCGCGTCGAACCCGTGAGTGGACACCGTCGGCGCCAACGAGGAATCCGCCGGTTTCGGCCGTGCCATCCTGAAGCTCGATCGCGACGCCCCTTGGCATCTGCCGGACGGCGCTGATCTCAGATCCCGGCCGGAGATCGGTCGGGGGAAGGTCGAGTGCCAGGAGGCGCAGCAGGTCGGCGCGTCGCACACAACGCGGGCACGCTTCTTCCCCCCAGAACGCTGCCTCGTCGATAGCGAAGAGGAGGCGCCCGCTCTCGGTGCGGTACTCGCGCCGACGGACGGGCGAGCCGATGTTGCGCAGGGCTTCGCTCAAGCCGAGCTGGCCGAGGGCTTGGACTGCGTTCCCCGGCAGGTTGATGGCGAGGCCCGCATCGGCCGGCGTCGGGCGCTGCTCCAGGGTCAGCGAGGGAATGCCGCGTCGCTGCAGCGCTCGCCGCATGGCAAGTCCGGCGATACCGCCCCCGGCTATAAGCACCCGGCCCGCTGCGCTGTCGTCCATGCTGTCTCGCCTCGTTGCCTGGCTCGTCGTCATCGTGACCGCGGGCTCGTCAAGCGCAGGGCCATGCTGGAGAAGACACCATCCCGGCGGATCAGCCCGTGTATCAGGGCGGCGCCGAGATGGGCGAGGATGAGACCGAACAGGGCGTAGGCCAGCACCGTGTGAAGCGGACGCAGCCAGGCGTAGATCGTGGGATCGCGCGGCAAGATCGGCGGAAGCACCACCGCGCCGCCGAGCCCGATGGGATAGCCGGCCGCCGACAGCATCGCCCAGCCGATAAGCGGCAACCCGAGCATCAAGCCGTAGAGCAGGATGTGCGAGGCGTGCGCCGCCTGTCGTTGCCAGCCCGGAAGGTCCGCCGGCAGTTCGGGCGGCGGATGACGCCAGCGGTTGACGAGGCGGAGCGCCGCGAGGATCAGGATGCCGATCCCGAGGGGGCGGTGCAGCGCCACGAGGGCGTCGTAGTGCGCTAGAGAGGTCACCATCGCCACGCCGATGAACAGCATGGCCAGAATCATGCCGGCCATGGCCCAGTGCAGCAGCCGGGCCGGTCGGTTGAAGTTCATGGTGGTGCTCACAATCCGGCTCCTGCAGCGGGGACATCGTGGACGGCGCTTGGGGCCTTCGGCTCGCCGGCGCGTCGCGTGAAGGATTGCGCGTAGGCTGCCGAGCGCGCGCTGAGCAGCGGATCGTCCGATCCCGCGATGCCGGTGGGCAGGACCAGGGGGTCGAAGTTCACGTCACGGCAATTGCCGCTGGCCTCCGCTTCCGTCGCGGTCACGATCACCGTCCCGAGGTCGACGCTCGTCCGCTCGGCCGGCCAGGGACGCGTCGCGTCCGCCGTGGGATCGCCTGCTTCGCCGAGGGTGGCGACGAGGTGCCAGCGGACGGGCGCCCGACGGACCGCGGACTCGAACTCGTCGAAGAGGTAATTCTTGTCCGCACGTGCGGTCTGAGCCGCACTCTCAGCTGTGGCGGCCTGCTCCGGCACGAACGCCCAGCGAACGGGCGTTTCCGTGCCGTCTCCGGCCACGAACCGGAAGGCGTTCAAGCCCCGGAAGGTGTCGTCAGCGAAGCCGGAGGTGATCGTTCGCGCCTTGATCAAGGCCGCCGCCGTCGTGCTCTCCGGGTTTGCGGCGAAGAAGGCTTTGAGCGCCTCCGGATCGGGCTTGCCCGTGGCCGGATCGGGCTTAGCGGCGAGGAGCTGGGCGTAGAACGCCTCTGGCGTCAACACCGGGAAGACCGGGATGTCGTTGTTGCCGGTGCGCCATTCCTCGCCGTCGGGAAGTTGGAAACGGAGTGCGAGGCTGCGGACCGTGGTCGATGCATCCGCTGCGTAGGGCTGGCCGCCCGCGAGGGCGATGCGTCCGGTGATCGGGGTGATCCGGCCCGGCGCGAACAGCGACGCCTTCGACAGGCGCCTGCCCCGGCCGGTGCTCTCGAAGCGGCCGGCGAGGCAGAGCCCCTTGGCGTGGTTGCGCCGGAACCCCGGATGCGGGCCGTTGACCCGCTCGAAGCGGTCGACGATCCGCGCCTGCGTCAGGGCGCCTGGCGAGAACCAGCCGCCGACATAGGCGAAGGCCCCAGCAGCGCCGGAAACGAGCGCCCCGATGGCACCGAGGCGCAGGAGGACGGCGCGCGCGTTCAGATCCGGGCTAGCGCCGGTCAGGTCGTTGAGGAGGGACATAGCTGGCCTTCAGATCTTCTTCGCGGTGGCGCGGCGGATGTCATTGGCGAGCGGGTGAAGGACCGCTGGGTCGGCTGCTCCCACGAGGCTGTAGCCGAGCCCGTCCTGAGCCCAGGCGTAGCCGTTCGACGTCCCGGAGGTGTGCGGCTGCATCGGCGCGTCGCCGGGCACGGACATCGGCCGCATCAGCATCATGAAGCGCGCGCCGTGCCCGTCATCGTACATCAGCAGCCCGGCTGGCCCCTGGGCCGTTGCGACGAGGCGCCCTCCCATGAGGTGATAGCCGGAGCCGCTGAGGTCCGGCACGCTCACCGGCCGCCTGAGCCGGGCCGAGAACCAACCGGCAAGCTCGTCCCGATCGGCTGCGACGAGCTCGACCGGACGGGTGTGGTCCGGGGCATAGACCGCGTAGTTCATGCTCGCCGCCTGGGCCAACGCCTCGATCCCTGTCGGCACCGGCGAGACCGCATCGCGCAGGCCCCAGCCTCCGGCGCCGCCGAGGAGAAGAAGCAGTCCGGCCGCCATCGCCTGCCAGACGGGCCGTTGCGGGCGACGGCGTGCCTCGACGATCCGCGTCAGGTTCAGTTGGGCAGGGACCGGCTCCGCGGCGATGGACGCGAAGGCGGCCCGCATCTCCTCGCCGAGCGCGACGAGGCGGTCGACTCGTGCTCGCGCCTCGGGATGTTGGGCGAGATAGGCTTCGACCTCGCGCCTGCGGGCGGCATCCAGCCGCTCGTCCACGAGGCCTTGAAGATCGTCGTCGCCGATGGGACGCATGGTCATTTCACCCTCCGTAGGAGCGGGCGCTTGGCTGGAACGGTGGCGTCGGCGCCGTCCATGAGCTGGATCATCCGATCCCGGGCGCGGGACAGGCGGGACATCACGGTGCCGGTCGGGATGGCGAGGATGTCGGCGGTTTCGGCATAGGACAGCCCTTCCACCGTCACGAGGAGGAGGACGCCGCGCTGCTCCTCAGGGAGCGCATCGAGCGCGCTCATCAAGTCTCGGTGGCGCAGGCCGCTCTCCTGGGTCGGCGCCACCGCGAGGTTGGCCTCCGCCGTGTCCTCGATGGGCATGTGGGCGCCGCGCCGCGCGCGCTGGCGCATCTGCGTCACGGCAAGGTTGTGGAGGATGGCGAAAAGCCAGGTCCGCGTGTCGCGATCGACTTGGCGCTGGTGCCACCGACCGACAGCGCGCTCCAGGCAGTCCTGCACGAGATCGTCGGCATCGGTGGGATTGTGCAGGAGTGCGCGGGCATAGCGGCGCAGGGCCGGGATCAGCGGCTCGATGAGGCGCATCATGTCCGTCATGTCCGATCTCCTGGCATGGGCGGGACCCCTCCGTGTGCAAGCCAAACGATGTGAGCCTGCTCCGGGCTTGGCTTCGGAGGCATGGACGCTGCCAATCCGGGATTATTCCACGCACGCGGCGATCTTTTTCAGACCCGCATCACGTACCCATGCTCGGTGATGTGGCTATGGATACGAGCATCAAACTTCTTTGATGCGACGCGAAATAAGCAGCCGAAGACGTCGTCTGTCCGGCATCCCTGCTTGACGCTGTTGGATCGAGCAGGACAGCACTGGAGAGCTGACATGACGATGCTCAAGAGTGTTTCGGCCATCGCTTTCGCGTCTGCCTGCACCCTTGCCGCCTTGACCGGCGCCTCCCGGGCCCGGACCGTTTCCCATCCCACCGAGGTCCCAAGGACCACGGGCTCGGTCCTGCCGCAGGCGCAATCCACGTACTGGCTCGGCGGGATAGACACCGACAGCGGCAATGCCCGGAACCCAGCCCTGCCGGGCTACGCTCAGGCCAGCGGCCAGGAGACAGGCGGCCCCGCCCGTGAGCTGATCCCGAACTAACCCGGCGTTCCCCGAGTGCGGACGCGCCCGCGCTCGGGCGTTCGACACCATCCAGTCAAAGCAAGTTGTTTGAGACCGGCACCGCGGTCCAGACGCAGGCATCACGCGAGCAACCGGGGGCGGTCGCCCGTGCGCGGGTTCGACTGCAAGGGATGGCCAGCGTTCTGAAATTACAAACGTAACGCTCCCGCGTACCGATGAAACGCTGCAGACATCTGCGGGAGGCAGACACTTGACAGGAGCAGCAAGGGTTAGTCGGCCTCTGAGCGCATTCCGATATGTCCCCTGTATCTTAGCATAGCCCACTCCGTCAGATATCCGGGCTAGAAGTCCCGATCATTGAGCGCAAACGTATTTTGATTATAAGCGAACTCCATTCGAGAGCGAGTAGCAGATGATGCAATGCTGGCCGATCAATCCGGCTTGAGGCCATCCCCAAAAACAGCGCCTCCCTACAGATTTAACTTCGGCGCTGCTGACATCGTTGTTGTCTCCGACGGGGTGCGTGATCTTGGACCTCCGGCCATCGCGTTCGGCGGCAGCCCAGCTGAAGAGTTTGAGCGGCGCCTGAAGTAAAATTGTTTGCCGACCAAAAGCATCGCAATCCCCATGAATATTCCCGTTATCTCTATAGGCGGAAAAATTTGATCTTTGAAAATGGGATCGGATCCTCGAAAATTTTCGGGAACAGTGGCATCTTATTGCATAATGGCTTAATAGAAGCTGGCATCCGTCTAGGAAGCATAGACGCTATTGTGTGTTCGCACCCTCATCGCGATCATATCGACGGGCCGTGCAATGAAAAAGGCAACCTCCAATTTCCAAATGCTGCGATTTATTTGACGGAGATTGGTTTTTATTATTGGACCGACGGATAACATTTTGGATCATCCATTGATGCCACGGTTCGGATAGCGTGAAACAAGCTGCTGCCATTGTAAAATGGGATTACTTTCTTTAAAAATAATAAGTGGTTTTTGCCGGCAATAGAGGCCATTTTTACGCCAGGCCATACCGTAGAACATGGATTATTTCGTCCTCACTCAGGTGATAAGCAACTGTATATCATTGGTGACTTGGTGCACCATTCGAATTCGATTCTTGACAACCCAAGAATCAAGTTTTTTCTGACATTGAACCGAGCCATTCAGTAAAATCAAGGATAGGCCTGCTATCAATTATTGCTGTAAGGCGCGCACGCTTATTTGCATGCCATTTTCCATGCCTGGCTTGGGTCATGTCGCTGTCGACGGCGACTGCTTTAGATATTTCACTAGTGAAATTCGATGGTAAAATTTGATTATTATCCATCAAGTCTGAGTTTCTCTACCCTCAAGGAAACGATCATCAACCGGGATGTTCGGACCCTCAAAGATCCGGAAATTCTCTTGCCAGGTGGTCGATCAGGGATCGGACGGCGGGCGGCAGGCCGCGGCGGGTCGTGAAAACGAGATGGACGATACCATCCCTGCTCCGCCAGTCCCGGAAGACACGGACGAGCCTTCCGGCGTCGATGTGTGCTGCACAGGCGTGATCGGGCAGGAAAGCAACGCCCAGACCGTCCGCTGCGGCATCGCAGAGAACCGCGTAGTCTGCGCAGGTCAGGCGCGGCTCGTGGCGCATCACATGCGCTGTCCCGTCCTCGCGCTCCAGCATCCAGGTGGTTTCGCCCACCTCGTCGCTCGTTCCCATGGTGGGGACGGAGGCGAGATCGGCAAGGTCGGCCCCGAGGCCGCTCGCGACCCGCGGGCTGGCGACGAGGATCCAGCGGGAGCGGCCGAGCGACCGCATCGTGAGAGATGCATCGCTCGTTAGCTCGTGGCGGACGCGCAGCGCGACGTCGATCCGCTCCTCGATCAGGTCGACGGCTCGATCCGTTACGATGAGTTGGAGCTGGACCTTCGGAAAGCGGTCGAGGAAACATCGCATGATAGCGGAGACGACTTTCACGAGGTTCCGCGGGCAACTCATGCGGATGCGCCCGTGCGGTTCGGCCTGGGCTTCCGCGATGAGTGCCTCAGCCCGCTCCGCCTCCAGCATCATGGCGCGGCAGCGCTCGTAAAAGGTCTGTCCGACCTCAGTGACGCGGAAGCGCCGGCTGGAGCGCTCGATGAGCCGCACTCCAAGGCGGGCTTCCAGCGCCGAGACGCGCCGGCTCAGCTTCGACTTCGGCTCGCGAAGCGCCCGGCCAGCGGCGGTGAAGCCGCCATGGGCAACGACCTCGGCGAAGGTGACGTAATCGTTGAGGTCTGGGCGCATCATCGTTCCCCGATTGGAACGCTAAGTGCCATTTCCAAGACCTGTTCGCATCATCGTTCTGGGAGCATCTCTCTCGGCAGCGGCTCACACGCAGCCGAACTATGGAGAGCGATGATGACCAGCAGATTCCAGGACAAGGTGGTGGTGGTGACTGGTGGCACCAGCGGCATCGGCCTCGCTGCCGCCAAGGCCTTCTCGCGGGAGGGCGCCTCGGTGTTCGTGACCGGTCGCCGTCAGGACGCGCTAGACGCAGCGGTGGAGCAGATCGGCGGCCGGGTCACCGGCGTTCGGGGCGACATGGCGAACCTCGCCGACATCGACCGCCTCTACGATGCCGTCCAGCAGAAGCACGTGCAGATCGACATCGTCTTCGCCAATGCCGGCGGTGGCGCGTTCGCGCCGCTCGGTGCCATCACGGAAGAGCAGTTCGATAGCACCTTCGACACCAACGTGAAGGGCACACTCTTCACTGTCCAGAAGGCCCTTCCGCTTCTGAAGGATGGCGGCGCGGTGGTGCTGACCGGCTCGACCGCCGGCAGCGAAGGGACGCCGGCCTTCAGCGTCTATTCCGCTAGCAAGGCAGCCGTTCGCAACTTCGCGCGCACCTGGATCCTCGACCTGAAGGAGCGTCGCATCCGTGTCAACGTGGTCAGCCCCGGTGCGACGCGCACGCCGGGCCTCGTCGGCCTTGCCGGCGACGATGCCGACAAGCAGCAGGGCCTTCTCGATTTCCTGGGCTCGCGCATCCCCCTCGGACGCGTTGGCGAGGCGACGGAGATCGCCAATGCGGTCCTGTTCCTAGCCTCCGACGAGGCGAGCTTCGTCAACGGCGTCGAACTGTTCGTCGACGGTGGTCAGGCGCAGGTCTGACGAGGCGGGTTGAACGCTCATAGATCAAGAGCCGTCATCAACCGACACTACTCTCTCGGGCTCGCCTTCCCTGGTCCCTGTCCATGGTCAGCCGCCGAAAGCCGACAACGTGAGCAACCATGCCCGCTTCTCACCGAATTTCATGAGAAGCGGAATGGCTGCTTGCCACCGAGGCCGTGTGAGAACGCATATCTCTCAGGTTCAAGCCGGGAGCGCTCGTGCCATCGGACCGCGCTGGCCCCTCCGAGACCGAAACGTTTGGCCACCGGACGCTGCGTGGGTCCCCCTGCATCGCCGACCACACGCCCGCGCAGATCGACCGACAGGGCTGGAGGCATGGCGTCCCTCCTGCGGAAACCTATCTGTATGGTCCCGGGATGAGGTATGACGGGTCGATCCTGAAGCGATTGGGTTCTTTCGTCCAGGCGTTCAAGATGAACTCAGTTGGTGTCAGGCCCCGCAGGGTCTTGAGCCTGCGAGCATGATTGTAGGCATCGACGAACAGGTGCAGA
>NZ_VRVA01000008.1:0-127645 GCF_008039945.1 Methylobacterium sp. WL64 | reverse complement strand
CCGCCGAGGGCGAGGCCGACATCCGCACCGTCGTCGATACCGCGCGCCTCGCAGGCCGCAGTCCCTTCGGCACCATTCTCAAGACCATCGGCGCCTGAAACCAGCCATCAATGGCGTGGGTAATTACCGCCGATCAGAGAGACGACCGTGATCAGCTTGGTCAAGATCTTGAGGTTCGACAGGCGCAGCATGTCTGTTCGGGTCCGTCGGTCTGGGGTCGGGCTGGAGCCCAGGTGAATGCTCCGTGTATCATGATTCTATTAATCTGGCCCTAAGGTCTGCTATTTTTCTGGCACAGGACCAAATTTGAGGTATTATTCGCATAATACAGTTTGAATACAGATGTATTCGCAATTTTAGAACCCGAATATGGCAAAATATATTTGAAAGCGGCTCATTATTGCGCCGATGAGCGCATCATCAATGTGTCAAAAGACTTGAATTTACTTTCAGGGATCAGGAATCAATGTACGGGCGCGGCGCGGCGGTTGTCCGGAGATCGCGTGGGGGTGCAGCGGACGGTCGGCCCTTTCCCCCGGGCCGAGGCGGCGCCACATAGACCGCGTCCCGAATGCTTCGACGATCCCGGAACCGCTGCCGCATGTCCAAGCCCATCCACGCCATGATCCGCGTTCGCGACGAAGAGCGCGCGCGGAGTTACTACGCGCGCGCCTTCGGCTTCGAGGCTGCGGACCGCTACGACTTCGACGATTTCACACTGGTCTACCTGCGCGATCCGGCCTCTCCGTTCGAGCTGGAGCTCACGGTGAACAAGGGCCGCGACACGCCTTACGACCTCGGCGACGGCTACGGCCACATCGCCGTCGTGGTCGACGACGTCGAGGCCGAACACGCCCGCCATCTCCGCGAGGGCTTCCCGGCCACCGACGTGAAGACCCTCAAGCACGGCGACACCGTGCTGGCCCGGTTCTTCTTCGCCACGGACCCGGACGGCTACAAGATCGAGGTCATCCAGCGCGGCGGACGCTTCGCCTAGAGCCGTTCCCGACCGCGTTGCCATCAGGACCGGCGCTAAGTCCCTGATCCAACGCGCTCGCTGACGCCGAACCGGCATCCGCTTTCCGCGGCGCACGCTTGCAACGTCCCGCCTTCCCCCACGCGACACATCCGAGCCACATGCCCGAGACCACCCGCATCGTCTGCATCCGCCACGGCGAATCCACCTTCAACGCCGCCCACCGGCACGGGGGCGGCGATCCCGGCCTGCTCGACGCCCGCCTGACCCCGCGAGGCCAGGCCCAGGCCCGGGACGCGCGGGAGCGACTGAAGGATATCCCGTTCGAGCTGGTGGTGATCTCGCCGCTGACCCGGGCGATCGAGACCGCCGCGATCCTGTTCGGCCAGCACCCGAACCAGCCGCGGGTGCTGGTCGAGGTGCTGCACCGGGAGTGCCAGGAGAGCAGCTGCGACGTCGGCCGGGCCGCCTCCGAGATCGCCGCCGAGTTCCCGCATCTCGATGTCGGCCACCTGCCCGAGGTGTGGTGGCATGCCGAGCCCGGCTGCGAGGTCGGCGGATACCCGGTAGAGCCGCGCCACCTGTTCGACGCCCGCGTGGCCGGATTCCGGGAGTGGCTGCGGGGGCGGCCCGAGACGACGATCGCGGTGGTCGGTCACGGGACGTTCTTCTATCACCTCACCGGCACATTCCTGGAGAACTGCGCCTCCATCGAACTGGACCTCGCCGCCGAGCCCGTCCTAGCCTGATCAGGCCGGGATTCGCGCCCGGGCCGCGTCGAGGCGCGCCCGGGCGCCGATGAGGTCGATCTCCGGCACCTGCCGGCCGATCGCCAGGGCAGCGTCGAGGATCGTGCAGGCCCGCGCCCAGGTGTCCGGCACGAACGGGGCTGCGCCCTCGGCGACCTCGGCGGCACAGCGGGCATCCTCGGCCGCGCGCTGGGCCGCCGTCGCCGTGCGGGCGACCGCCGATTGCAGCGCGCCGTCCCGCCAGCGCCGCATGCGGGCGGATTCCTGCGCCAGCGCGCCGCCCTGCCATTCGGCCGACCGTGCCGCCGCCAGGGCCAGGCTCAGGTCCGGCGCGCCGGCACAGGCCTCGGCATGCTCGGCCATGCCGGCCCGAGCGCAGAGGGGCGCCAGGATCTGCCGGATGCTGTCCAGAGCGAGGCGCCGAGTCCGGGCAGCCTCGACGTCCGGCCGGTCGGCGCTGCCGGACAGCCGCAGCACGAAGGCGATCAATTGGGACCGCGCGTCGTCCGGCATCGCGTCGTTGAGGCCCAGCGCGTAGGCCGCGATCGGCCTGGAGAAGCAGGGTGGGCAATCGGCGCTGGAACGGATCGCCTTGTAAGGCAGCCCGGCGGCCACGATCGCCGCCTCGTTGATGCAGGTTCCGCCATCGGGACCCGGGAAGGGATGCGATCCGGCCAGCAGGCGCCAGTTCAGGATCGTCAGGAAGTCGGCGTGCATCCGCGCTCCTCCGCCTCGAGACGGCAGCGTGACACGCTAAAGCCCTGTTGGCGAGACGATTTCGCTCGCCGGTAAGGGGTTGATCCTGCGACAGCCCGCGCGCTGCCCGGCATCCGCAAACGGGTTTCGACCGTTCGATTGCGGACTCACCCGCCGAGGTTCAGTGCCAGGCCGGACAGCATCGCGACGCCCAGCACCAGCACGAAGGCGGCGGCCACGAGCTCCAGGCCGCCGATGGCCAGCAGACCCGCTTGGCCGCGACCGCCCGCGAGGCGCAGGGCCGCGCGCTTGGCGAAGACTGCGAGGCAGGCCAGGGCCGTGGTGGTCAGCGCGGTGCCCACCGCCATCGCCAGGACAGCCAGGATCCCCGCCCCCGGCATCCCCTGCGAGACCGCGAAGACCAGGATCAGCACCGCTCCGGCGCAGGGCCGCGAGCCCGCCGCCAGGACCACGCCGGCGCGGGCGCGCCAGCTATCCAGGCTGTCGAGGGTCCGGGCGTCGGGCAGGTGGGCGCAGCCGGGTCCGCAGGGCGTCCCGAGCTGGACGAGCCGGCCGGCCTTTCGCCAGGTCAGCGCCAGCCCGACCACGGCGACGAGGGCGAAGCTGGCGGTCTCGATCACGGTTCCGGCCCGGGTCACTCCGGCTGCGGTGGCGTTCAGCACCACGGTGCCGATCCCGACGATCGCCCCCGCGACCAGCGCCTGGAGCAGGGCCGCGCAGGCGCTCAGGGCGCAACCCCGACGCAGGGCCCGCTCGCCTGCCAGGATGTAGCCGGCGATCACCGCCTTGCCGTGGCCGGGGCCGGCGGCGTGGAACACGCCGTACGCGAAGGCCAGGCCGATCAGCGGTGCCCAGTTGCCGCCGCCCTTCAGCGCCATTACGGCGGCGTTGAGGCTGCGGGAGAAGCTCGCCTGCAGGGCCAGGATCACGCCGCCGAGACCCGAGGCGGCCGGGGCCGCCTCGCGGAAGCCGATGCCGAACGGCGAGCGTGTCGGCGGCGCGGCGATCCCGGGGGCGATGAGCCAGGCCAGCCCGGCTGCCACGAGGGCGGCCAGCACCACGGCGGCGGCCATCAGACCCAACCGCAGCCCGAGCCGTCCGTACCGGGGCTGCGCGGCGACGCCGATCCCTACGGACATGCGACCAGGATCCGGCTGGCGAACTGGACTCCGTAGGACGAGGCGGCGGTGAGCGCCTCGAAGAAGGCCTCGGTCATGCCGGGCGAACCGGCTTCGGCGGTCTTGGGCTGCTCCGTCTTCGGACGAGTGACCGTGGCGGCGCAGCCCTGCGGCGCACCCGCGAGGGTGGCCGCGTCCGAGCCCTCCGCGAAGGAGAAGGCGACGAAATACGTTGGGTCGTAGACTTCCAGGGCCGCGACGCCCCTGCCCTGCTGGACCGGCGCCTTGAGCGGCAGCAGAAAGCTCAGCTCCAGCGCCTTGCCCTCAAGGCGCATCGCCGGCTCCTTCGGTTCGGCGAAGGCCTGGTCCTTGCCGCCGACCTTCAGTTTCGTGAAGTAGCCGAACTCGGCGAGGTTCTTGGTGTTCTCGGCCGCGAGCCCAGCCAATTCGTCGGGCGAGAGCGTGCCGTCCTTGTCGGTGTCGAGCCCCTGCGTGACGAAGGCGGTGTATTCGGGATCGAAGCTCCAGGTATCGCGCACGCCCACGAGCTTGCCGTCCTGATAGACGAGCTGCGCCTTCGCGGTGACCCAGACATGGGGATGGGCGGACGCGGGCGTGGCGGCGCAGGCGAGGCCGGCGGCCAGGAGCAGGGCGACGGTCTTCAGGGCCGGCTTCGGCACCGGTTTGGGGACGGGCTTGGGGAAAGGCGCGGCGATCGGCATGGGGCGGCGGCACGCTCGCTGCAGAGAGGGGGGACCACGAGAAACGCGGCCCCTTCCTCATCCGCTGGTTGGGCGAAAGCGAGGCGCAACAGGTCCCGAGACGTCACTCCTGCGCGTCCAGGCCCATCAGCTGAAAACTCGTCCGCAGGTCGTTCGACATCGGGATGTCGAGGCGCTCGCCGTTGGGCAGGCGCTTCAGGAACCAGCGCTCGTAGATCCAGCGCAGCGCGCGCGATTCGGCGAGCCTCGTGAAGGTCTGGGCCACGATCCCGGCGAACTCTGGATCGTCCTTGCGGAACATGATGCCGTACGGCTCGTAGGAGAGCTTGTCGGGCAGGACCGTGTAGTTGGCCCCGTCCTGGCTGTCGGTGGCGATCAGGCCGTAGAGCAGCACGTCGTCGGTGGCGAAGGCGTCCGCCTGACCGGCCTTCACCATGGCGTAGGACGCCGCATGGTCGGGGGCCGTCACGATCTGCGCCTGGATCCTGAGCTTGGCCAGGAGGTCGCGCACCGCCTTCTCGTTGGTGGTGCCGGCCGTGACCACCACGGTCTTGCCGCCGAGGTCCCGGTAGGAGGCCACGCCGGAGCCCTTCTTCACCAATAGCTGCGTCGCGCTGATGTAGTCGACCGGGGAGAAGGCGACGCTCCGGCGCCGCTCGGCGTTGGCGGTGGTCGAGCCGCATTCGAGGTCGATCTTGCCCGAGGTCAGGGCTGGGATGCGCGTCTCCGCGGTGACCGGCTCGTACCGGACCGTCACGGTTCGTCCGATCGCCGCCTGGATGTCGTCGGCAATCTCGCCGCACAGGTCGATGGCGTAGCCGATCGCCCTTGGGCTGCCGTCCCGGTGCTTGCCCTCCACGAAAGAGAACGGCACCGAGCTCTCACGATAGCCGAGCACGATCTCGCCGCGCTCGGCCACCCGCTTCAGGGTGCCGGTGAGCACCTCGACGGCATCGGCGGGGCGCGGGGCGCCCACCAGCGCCAGGGCGAGCACGCCTGCCATGACCAAGCCGAACCGCATCGCCGACATCCCGTGTCCTCCGCGTGACCCCGAGCCGTCCTATTCAGCCGGCGATGGGACCGTGCCGACATGGTCGAGGCGCTGATCGGTGCTGGTGAGCTGGCCCTCCCACTTGGCCACCGCGACGGTGGCGATGCTGTTGCCCAGCACGTTGGTGGCCGAGCGGCCCATATCCAGGAACTGATCGATGCCGATGATCAGCAGCAGGCCGGCTTCGGGGATGTTGAACTGCGCCAGCGTCGCCGAGATCACCACCAGCGAGGCGCGCGGCACGCCGGCCATGCCCTTCGAGGTCACCATCAGCAGGAACAGCATCGTGAGCTGCTGGCCCCAGGTGAGAGGGATGTTGTAGGCCTGGGCGATGAACATCACCGCGAAGGTGCAGTACATCATCGAGCCGTCCAGGTTGAACGAGTAACCCATCGGCAGCACGAACGAGGTGATGCGATTGGGCACGCCGAACTGCTCGAGGTTGGTCAGCATCTTCGGGTAGGCCGCCTCGCTCGACGCGGTCGAGAAGGCGAGCACGAACGGCTCCTTGATCAGGTTGAACAGCCGCATGATGCCGCTGCCGCCGAGCATCAGGAAGCCGACGCCCATCAGCAGCGCCCAGAGCACCGCGAGGCCGGCGTAGAACTCGACCAGGAACTTGCCGTAGGTCACGAGGACGCCGATCCCTTGCGTGGTAATCGTGGCCGCAATGGCCGCGAACACCGCCACGGGGGCGAACAGCATCACGTAGCCGGTCACCTTGAGCATGACGTCGGCCAGGCCCTCGATGCCCTGGGCCAGGAAGTGCCCCTTCTCGCCGAGCGCCGCGAGCGCCACGCCGAAGAAGATCGAGAACACCACGATCTGCAGGATCTCGTTGTTGGCCATCGCCTCCACGGCGCTCTTGGGCACCAGGTGGGTGACGAATTCCTTGAGCGACAGCGAAGCCGCCTTGAGCCCGGTGCCGGCGCCGACATCGGGCAGGGGCAGGTTCAGATTGTGGCCCGGCTGCATAAGGTTGACCAGGATCAAGCCCAGCATCAGCGAGCAGAACGAGGCCCCGACGAACCAGAGCAACGCTTTTCCACCGACCCGGCCGACCGCGGCGGTATCCCCGAGATGGGCGATGCCGACGACAAGTGTCGAGAACACCAGCGGCGCAATGATCATCTTGATCAGGCGGAGGAAGATGTCCGAGACCAGTGCGATATAGCCGGCGATTTCCTTGGCCGTCTGCGGATCCGGCCAGGTGATGCTGCAGGCGTAGCCCACCGCTATCCCAAGCAGCATGCCGATGAAAATCAACGTCGTGAGCCGTGAACCCGACATCGGTACTGCTCCTCGTCGCCGCCCGGGATGGACCAGCATTGATTTTCGTTAACGTGAAGCACGAACTACGCCAGATGCAAGCCCATTCGCGGGGTGTTACTGACTTGGCCGACTGTTTTCCCGGGACGTTCGCCCGGGGTTGAAACCTGTGGCCGACTGGTCGCAGCTGCGGTACGAGACTTGCTCTCCCGGCTTGCCTGCCGTTTCTGCAGGCTGGACCAAAAACCTGCGCCCGCGAGAATACATGGACGTCTTCGTACAACAGCTGATAAACGGGCTTACGCTCGGTTCGATCTACGGTCTGATCGCGATCGGTTACACGATGGTGTTCGGAATTATTGGAATGGTAAACTTCGCCCATGGCGATGTGTTTATGGTGTCTTGCTTCATTGCGCTGATCACCTTCCTTCTCTTGACGACCTGGCTGGGCATTAGTTCGATCGCCCTGGCATTCCTGATCGTCCTCGTGGTCGCCATGGTGCTCACCGCCCTCTGGGGCTGGGCGATCGAGCGGATCGCGTACCGGCCCCTGCGCGGCTCGTTCCGGCTGGCGCCCCTGATCTCGGCGATCGGCGTCTCGATCTTCCTGTCGAACTTCGTCCAGGTGGTGCAGGGCGCACGCAACAAGCCGACGCCGCCGATGCTCTCGGGCGGCATCACGCTGTTCGAGCGCGACGGCTACGCGGTGTTCCTGGCCTACAAGCAGATCCTGATCATGGCGGTCACGGCCGTGCTGCTCACCGGCTTCTGGTATCTCGTGCAGCGGACCCCGTTCGGCCGGGCGCAGCGCGCCTGCGAGCAGGACCGCAAGATGGCCGCCCTGCTGGGCATCGACGTCGACCGGACGATCTCGCTGACCTTCGTGCTCGGCGCCGCGCTCGCGGCCGTCGCCGGGGTCCTCTACCTGATGTACTACGGCGTCGTGTCGTTCTCGGACGGGTTCGTGCCCGGCGTGAAGGCGTTCACCGCGGCGGTGCTCGGCGGGATCGGCTCGCTCCCCGGCGCCGTGCTCGGCGGCCTGATCATCGGGCTGATCGAGACCTTCTGGTCGGCCTACTTCTCCATCGAGTACAAGGACGTCGCCGCGTTCTCGATCCTGGCGATCGTGCTGATCTTCATGCCGTCTGGCATCCTGGGCCGGCCGGAGGTCGAGAAGGTCTGATGGCGAACCCCAACTCCGCGACCACCGCCACCGCGATTCCCGGATCCGCGATGGCCGGCATCCTGCGCGATGCCGCGATCTACGCGCTCGTCGCCTTCGGCCTCTGCGTGCCGATCATCAGCTACCGCACGGAGGCCGGACCCGGCAGCGACCTCCTGCTCCTGCCCCGCTGGGGCCTCGTGGCATCGCTGTGCGCGGCGATCTTCGTCGTCCGCATCCTCCAGCGCCTCGTTCTCCTGCGCCGGGACGCCCGCCGCGCCCTGACCCCCTCCCCGGCCCAGGCCACCGAGGCGGTCCAGGGCGAGCCCGCGGCCGGACAGAAGACCTCGAAGGTCGGCCTGTACCTGTTCGTCGGCATCGCCCTGACCCTGCCGGCGATCGCTGCTGCGGCCACCGGCGGCCTGTCGTCGGCGCGCTACTGGATCGATCTCGGCATCCTGATCCTGACCTACGTGATGCTCGGCTGGGGCCTCAACATCGTGGTCGGCCTCGCCGGCCTGCTCGATCTCGGCTACGTCGCCTTCTACGCCGTCGGCGCCTATTCCTACGCGCTGCTGTCGACCACCTTCGGCCTGTCGTTCTGGATCTGCCTGCCGCTGGCGGGCGTGTTCGCCGGCCTGTGGGGGATGCTGCTCGGCTTCCCCGTGTTGCGCCTGCGCGGCGACTACCTCGCGATCGTGACGCTGGCTTTCGGCGAGATCATCCGCCTCGTCCTGATCAATTGGACGGACGTGACCGGGGGCGGGGCCGGCATCTCGTCGATCCCGCGGGCGACCTTCTTCGGCATCCCGTTCAGCGCCGGCGAGGACGGCTTCGCCGCCCGGTTCGGCATCCCGTACGATTCGATGCACCGGCTGGTGTTCCTCTACTACCTCATCCTGGCGCTGGCCCTGTTCACGAACTTCGTCACCCTGCGCCTGCGCAGGCTGCCGATCGGGCGGGCCTGGGAAGCGCTGCGCGAGGACGAGATCGCGTGCCGCTCACTCGGCATCGACACCACGGCGACCAAGCTCACGGCCTTCGCCCTCGGGGCGGCGTTCGGCGGCATCGCCGGCTCGTTCTTCGCGGTGCGCCAGGGCTTCATCAGCCCTGAGAGCTTCAACTTCCTGGAGAGCGCGATCATCCTGGCAATCGTGGTGCTGGGAGGCATGGGCAGCCAGGTCGGCGTCGCCATCGCGGCGGTGGCCATGGTCGGCGGCCCCGAGATGCTGCGCAACCTCGGCTTCCTCAAAGCCGTCTTCGGTGACGGCTTCGATCCCAACGAGTACCGCCTGCTGCTGTTCGGGCTCGCCATGGTGGCGATGATGGTCTGGCGACCGCGGGGCCTGATCTCGGTGCGCCTGCCCTCCGTGTCATTGGGCGAGCGCCGCGCCGTCTCGGGTGCGCATGTGAGCGAGGGGCACGGCTGATGGCGCTTCATCCGGATCCCCGGGCGCAGGCGCAGGTCTCCGCCCCGCCGGTGCTCGCCGTCGAGCACCTGACCATGCGGTTCGGCGGGCTCACCGCCGTCTCCGGCCTGTCCTTCGAGGCCAGGCGCGGCGACATCACCGCCCTGATCGGCCCGAACGGGGCCGGCAAGACCACGGTGTTCAACTGCATCACCGGCTTCTACAAGCCGACCGAGGGCATGCTCCGGCTCGCCCATGACGACGGCACCACGCACCTGCTGGAGCGGCTGCCGAACCACGCGGTCAACCGCACCGCCCGGGTGGCCCGGACCTTCCAGAACATCCGCCTGTTCCAGGGCATGACGGTGCTGGAGAACCTGCTGGTCGCCCAGCACAAGCCGCTGATGCGCGCCTCCGGCTACACCCTGTTCGGTCTGCTCGGCCTCAAGGGCTACCGGGACGCGCAGGCCGAGGCGATCGAGCGGGCCAAGGCCTGGCTCGACCGGATCGACCTGATGGCGCGGGCCGACGATCCGGCCGGCGCCCTTCCGTACGGCGCCCAGCGCCGGCTGGAGATCGCCCGGGCGATGTGCACCGATCCAGTGCTGCTCTGCCTCGACGAGCCGGCCGCGGGCCTCAACCCGCGTGAATCCGCCGAGCTCAACGCGCTGCTGCGCCACATCCGGGACGCGCACGACACCTCCGTGCTGCTGATCGAGCACGACATGTCGGTGGTGATGGAGATCTCGGATCACGTGGTCGTGCTGGATTACGGCCAAAAGATCGCCGACGGCACCCCGGCCGAGGTGCGGGCGGATCCGAAGGTGATCGCCGCCTATCTGGGCGTCGAGGACGACGAGGTGGAAGCCGTGGAGGCCGAGGTCGGCATCACGGTGCCGCACGGGGACCCGACGCGTCCGGACGTGAACCGCTCGGAGGCTTCGGTATGAGCGTGGCCGGCATCAACGTCCTGGTCGAGGAAACCCGGGCGATCCAGGCGGGGGGCAAGCCCCCGCTCCTCGCGGTGCGCGACGTCTCGACCTATTACGGCAGCGTCGCAGCCCTACGGGGCGTCGATATCGACGTCGCCGACGGCGAGATCGTCACGCTGATCGGCGCCAACGGCGCCGGCAAGTCGACCCTGATGATGACGATCTTCGGCAGCCCCCAGGCGCGCACCGGGACGATCACGTACGACGGGCGCGACATCACCCGGCTGCCGACCCACGAGATCGCCCGGCTCGGCGTCGCGCAATCGCCGGAGGGCCGCCGGGTCTTCCCGCGGATGAGCGTGTTCGAGAACCTCCAGATGGGCGCCTCGCTCCACGGCGAGCGCTACTTCCAGGAGGATCTCGAGAAGGTCTGCACCCTGTTCCCGCGGGTGAAGGAGCGCCTGAACCAGCGCGCCGGCACGATGTCGGGGGGCGAGCAGCAGATGCTGGCCATCGCCCGGGCGCTGATGAGCCGTCCGCGCCTGCTGCTCCTGGACGAGCCGTCGCTCGGCCTGGCGCCGCTGGTGGTCAAGGGCATCTTCGACGCGATCCGGGAGCTGAACCGCACGGACGGCATGACGATCTTTCTGGTCGAGCAGAACGCCTACCACGCCCTGAAGCTCGCCCATCGCGGCTACGTGCTGGTCAACGGTCGCGTCACGTTGAGCGGAACCGGCAGGGCGCTGCTCGACGATCCGAACGTCAAGGCCGCCTATCTGGAAGGGGGCCATACCGGCCCGGTCGGGGCATGAGCATGCTGCAGGGGATCCTGTACGAGGAGGAATCGGCTTGGCTGTTCCTGCTCGTCACCGTGGTGATGGGCGGCTGGGCCGGCTGGATGGCCGCCCGCGCGGTCGCCCGGGGCTGGCGGCCATTCTGGCAATGCGCGCTCGCGCTGCTCCTCGTGGCGGCGGCCGTGCGCTTCATCCACTTCGCATTGTTCTCGGGGACGCTCGTCTCGCTCCATTACTACGCGATCGACGCGACCGTCGTCATGATCATCGGTGCGGCCGGCTTCCGGTTCACGCGGACGCGCCAGATGACGAGCCAGTACCGCTGGCTCTACGAAAGAACCTCACCGCTGACGTGGCGCACGCGGGATTCCGTGGCGGACGGGGGACGGTGAGTTCGGCCGGATCCGCACAGGCGGACCTGTAATCTAGGGGATGTTAGCGATGAGATCGTTTCTGCTCGCCGGGCTCGCTCTCGGTGCAATGATCGCCGCGGCGCAGGCGGCCGAGGTCAAGCTCGGCATCGCGGCGCCGATTACCGGCAACAGCGCCGCCATCGGCGTCCAGTTCAAGAACGGCGCCAGCCAAGCCGTCGACGACATCAACAAGGCCGGCGGGATCAAGGGCACGACCCTGACGGTCCTGATCGGCGACGATGCCTCCGACCCCAAGCAGGGCGTCTCGGTGGCCAACAAGTTCGCCAGCGACGGCGTCAAGATGGTGGTCGGGGACTACAATTCCGGCGTGTCGATCCCGGCCTCCGACGTCTACCTCGACGCCGGAATCATCCAGATCACCCCGGCCTCGACCAACGTGAAGTTCACCGAGCGCGGGATGTGGAACACCTTCCGCACCTGTGGCCGCGACGACCAGCAGGCTGCGGTGGCGGGCGCCTATCTGGTGGCCAACTATAAGGATAAGAAGATCGCCTTCGTCCACGATAAGACCCCCTACGGCAAGGGTCTGGTCGACGAGACCCAGATGGTGCTCAAGGCCAAGGGCGTGAAGCCGGTGATCTTCGAGGGCATCAACCCCGGTGAGAAGGACTACTCGGCCCTCGTCTCGAAACTGAAGTCGGCCAACGTCGACATCGTCTATTTCGGCGGCTACTACACCGAGGCCGGTCTGATCCTGCGCCAGATGCGCGACCAGGGCCTCAAGGCCACGTTGATGGGCGGCGACGGCATGGTCGACCGCGAGCTGGTGGCGATCGCCGGTCCGGCCGCCGAGGGCACGCTGACCACCTTCCCGCCGGATGCCCGCAAGAACCCGAACGCCAAGGCCGCCCTGGCCGCGTTCAAGGCCAAGAACATCGATCCCGAGGGCTACACGCTCTATTCCTATGCCTCCGTCCAGGTGCTCGCCAAGGCGATGGCCGAGACCGGATCCACCGACGGCAAGAAGCTCGCCGAGTGGTTGCACCAGGGCAAGCCGGTCGACACGGTTGTCGGCCCGATCGCGTACGACAAGAAGGGCGACATCACCCGGCCGGACTACGTCCTGTACGAGTGGAAGAAGGGCGCCGATGGCAAGATCGACTACACCGGCAACGAACTGACCAAGTAATCTGCATCCAATCCGGGCCGACGCCGCCTCGCACGCGTGCGGGGCGGCGTCGGCGTTTCCGGAACGGTGGATTCGTCAGCCTTAATTGTTCTTCCCGCCGCGCTACCCGGTGCGTACGCTCAAGAATTGTGCATGATGCCGGCGGCACGCGGGCCGGCAGGCTGCCGCGACCTGCCGGGGGAGGCCGAATGACGGCGGCGGGACACGCAACCGGGGACGCTCGCGCGACGGTGGCGGCCGGTCGTACGTCGTCCGCCACAGACCTGCGCGGCGTTGCAGCCCAGCTTCCGGCACCATCATTGCAAAGGCGTCGCCCGAGCGGGCGGGGCCGAGCGCCGAGCCGCCAGCCGATCCCGTTCGACCCGATCCAGGAGTTCCGTACCGATGCAGTCTGATATCGCTCGCCGTGGCCTTGCCGCGGCGCTCGGCCTGAGCCTCGCCCTGGCCCCCCTCAGCCTGCGGGCCGAGGATCTGACCGGTACCCTCAAGAAGGTGAAGGACAACGGCGCCATCGTCATCGGCTACCGCGACGCCTCCGTGCCGTTCTCCTATCTCGGCGGCGACCAGAAGCCGGTCGGCTACGCGATGGAGATCTGCTTCAAGATCGCCGACGCCGTGAAGGCCAATCTGGGCCTCCCGAACCTCGAGGTTAAGCTCAACCCGGTCACCTCCGCCACCCGCATCCCGCTGATGGCGAACGGAACGATCGACCTCGAGTGCGGTTCGACGACGAACAACGCCGAGCGCGAGAAGCAGGTGTGGTTCACCAACTCGCACTTCCTGACCGCGACCCGCTACGTCTCGAAGAAGTCGGCCAACCTGCACACGATCGAGGACCTGAAGGGCAAGACCGTTGTGTCGACCTCCGGCACCACGAACATCAAGCAGATCAACGAGGCCAACACCGAGCGGAAGCTCGGCCTGACGATCCTGCCGGCCAAGGACCATGCCGAGGCGTTCCTGATGGTCGAGACCGGCCGCGCCGTGGCGTTCGTGATGGACGACGTGCTGCTCGCCTCGCTGGCCGCCTCCTCCAAGGACCCGTCGGCCTACGAGATCTCCACCGAGGCCCTGTCCAAGCCCGAGCCCTACGGGATCATGGTGCGCAAGGACGACACGGCGTTCAAGAAGGTCGCCGACGAGGCCACCGCCAAGCTCTATACGAGCCCCGAGGGCAAGGCGCTCTACGACAAGTGGTTCACCCAGCCGATCCCGCCGCGCAACATCAACCTCAACCTGCCGATGAGCGCGGAGATGAAGAAGCAGTTCACGACGCCGATCGCCAGCCCCGATCCGGCGGCCTACTGAGAGCCGTCCAGCGTGACGCGCACCGCGGGGCCCTGCCCTGCGGTGCGCCTTCATAAGATCAGGGCAGAACCAGCGCGATGAACTACAATTGGAACTGGCGCATCTTCTTCGATGCCTCGCCCGAGGGCACGGGCACCTATCTCGACATGCTGCTCTCCGGGCTCATGTGGACGATCGCCACCGCCCTGTGCTCATGGGTCATCGCGTTCTTCCTCGGCTCCCTGATCGGTGTGCTGCGCACGCTGCCGTCGAAGACCGCCAACGCGATCGGCACGACCTATGTCGAGCTGTTCCGGAACGTCCCGCTGCTGGTGCAGATGTTCCTCTGGTACTTCGTGCTGCCCGAGGTGGTGCCGACGCAGTTCGGCGACGCGATCAAGCAAATGCCTGACGCGCCGTTCTACACCGCGGTGGTGTGCCTGGGCTTCTTCACCGCCTCGCGGGTGGCCGAACAGGTCCGGGCCGGCATCCAGTCGCTGCCGCGTGGCCAGAACATGGCCGGCACCGCGATGGGCTTCACGGTCTACCAGACCTACCGGTACGTCCTGCTGCCGAACGCCTACCGGATCATCCTGCCGCCGATGACCTCGGAATTCCTGAACAACCTCAAGAATACCTCCGTGGCCCTGACGATCGGCCTCCTGGAGCTGACCGCTCGCGCCCGCTCGATGCAGGAATTCTCGTTCCAGGTGTTCGAGGCGTTCACGGCGGCGACGCTGCTGTACGTGATCGTCAACCTCGTGGTCGTCACCGCGGCGACCTACCTGGAGCGCGCCGTCGCGATCCCCGGCCAGCGCTGAGGCGCCGGCCCCGCCCCCGATTTCCCCGATCCGCCGGCGCTCGGCCACCGCGAACAGGTTCCGATGCTCTCGAATTTCGATTTCAACGTCATCCTCTCGTCCCTGCCCTACCTGTTCGGGCAGGGCATGGTCTTCACGGTGACGCTCACCGCCATGGCGGCGGTCGGCGGCGTGATCATCGGCACGCTGCTGGCGATGGCCCGGCTCTCGAGCGTGCCGGGCCTCAGCCACCTCGCCAAGGGCTATGTCGAGCTGTGCCGCTCGCTGCCGCTGGTGCTGGTGATCTTCTGGTTCTACTTCCTGGTACCGTATATCGGCGCCTACGTGACCGGCGCCTCGACCCCGATCCAGGTCGGCGCCTTCCCGTCGGCGCTGATCACCTTCATGGCCTTCGAGGCGGCCTACTTCTCCGAGATCATGCGGGCCGGCATCCAGTCGATCCCGAAGGGACAGACCGGGGCGGCCCTGGCGCTCGGGATGAACTACTGGCAGACCATGGCCAACGTCGTCCTGCCGCAGGCCTTCCGCAACATGCTGCCGCTTCTGCTGACGCAGACCGTGGTGCTGTTCCAGGATACTTCCCTGGTCTACGTGCTCTCGCTCACCGACTTCATGGGCGCCGCCTCGAAGGTGGCACAGCGCGACGGCCGCCTCGTCGAGATGTATATCTTCGCCGCCATCGTCTACTTCGTGATCTGCTTCACGGCCTCGTTCCTGGTGCGTCGCCTGCAGCGCCGCGTCGCCATCATCCGCTGACCGACACTGGAGTCCGCGCCATGACCTCGACCCCGATGCCGGCCCCGTCCGTCAAGGAACCCGTCGCCGACGCCGCCCACGCGCCTCGCGATGCCGGGCTGCAGCCGGGCGCCCTCGTCTCCGGCGTACCGGACGCGGCCCCCGGCGGGACGATGATCTCGATCGACGCCATCAGCAAATGGTACGGCGACTTCCAGGTGCTGACCAACTGCTCCACCAAGGTCGCCAAAGGAGAGGTCGTGGTGGTCTGCGGCCCCTCGGGTTCGGGCAAGTCGACACTGATCAAGTGCGTCAACGCCCTCGAGCCGTTCCAGAAGGGCCAGATCACCGTCGCCGGCACCAAGGTGATCGACAAGTCGACCAACCTGCCCAAGTTGCGCTCCCGGGTCGGCATGGTGTTCCAGCATTTCGAGCTGTTCCCGCACCTGTCGATCACCGAGAACCTCACCATCGCCCAGCGCAAGGTCCTGGGGCGCGGCGCCGAGGACGCGAAGAAGCGCGGCCTCGACCTGCTGGCCCGGGTGGGCCTGAGCGCCCAGGCGGACAAGTTCCCGGGCCAGCTCTCGGGCGGTCAGCAGCAGCGCGTGGCGATCGCCCGGGCGCTCGCCATGAACCCGGTGGTGATGCTGTTCGACGAGCCGACCTCGGCGCTGGATCCCGAGATGGTCGGCGAAGTGCTCGACGTGATGGTCGAGCTCGCCAAGGAGGGCATGACCATGATGGTCGTGACCCACGAGATGGGCTTCGCCCGCAAGGTCGCCGACCGGGTGATCTTCATGGACCGCGGCGAGATCGTCGAGGATGCCGGGAAGGAGGACTTCTTCGGCAGCCCCCGCTCCGAGCGCGCCCAGACCTTCTTGTCGAAGATCTTGCAGCACTGAGCGTTCCGGCCGTATTGGGCCGCACCGTCAGGCCAGGTCCGCCTGCGCGGCCCGATACTCCCGCCCGTGCTGGCAATAGCCCTCGACGATGCGGATCATCATCGCGCGCTTCTCGGCGTCGAGCGGCGCGAGGATCCGGGCCGGGCGGCCGCCCCAGAGATAGCCGGCCTCCAGGATCTGGCCAGGATCGGTGGTGGCGCCGGCCGCCAGCATGACGTCGTCGGCGATCAGCGTGCCGGGGGCGACCGTGGCGCCGATGCCGATCAGGGCCCGCGCGCCGATCCGGCAATCGGCGATCCGAACGTTGTGGGCGATGGTCGTGTCGCGCCCGATCACGACCCCCTCGGCTCGGCTGCGGATCGTCGTGTTGTCCTGGATGTTGGTGTCGGCCCCGACCACGATCGGCCCGGCCTCGGCGTTGAGATCGCACGAGAACAGGACGCTGACGCCGGCCCCCAGGCTCACCCGTCCACGCAAGCGCGCCGTCCGAGCCACGAACACGCTGTCCTCCACCTCCGGGGGGAGCCCAGGTTCGACGGATGCCCCGTCGCCCATCCGCTCGCGCAGGCGCTCGGCGCGCTCGGCGACCTCGTCCGGGCCGACCGGCCGGCTCGGCCGCGCCGGGCTGCCGGCATAGGCGTATCCACCCGCGAGCCTCATGCGCGGGAACACGGTTGCACCCGCCTCGATCACCGCGGTGTCGCCGATCTCGGCGCCGTCGAGGATCACGACGTCGTCCTCGATCACGACGTCGGAGCCGATCGTGCAGGCATGCACGACGCTGTTGCGCCCGACCGTGACCCGGTCGCCGACCTGCGTCGCGTGGGTGAGCGTGGCGATGTGCACCGTCGAGCGGTGGCCGAGCCAGAACCTGTCCCCGAGGGTGATGGCCTGCCCGTCGGCGCGGATCACCGCCTCGTCGCCGATCCAGGCCTGCGCGCCGATCCGGGCGGCGCCGATCACCGTGCTGCCGCGCCCGCACCAGACCGGGCGGCTCGCGAAATCCGGCAGGACGCCCGCGTAGGGCAGGATCAGGTCGGGGGTCACACGGTCATCCTTCTCCGCCGATCACGCCCGCGACCGGGGCGAATGCGACTTCACGTGCCATATAGAGGCGCGGCCGGGTGTGACAGGCGTGGGACCGGCACGCGCCGCCTGAGGATCGTCGGACGAGGATGTTGGACCGCAGCATGAGCGCCCCCGCACCGAGCGTCGCCATCCAGGCCGAACCGTTCGACACCGCCGCCGAGATCGCCCGGGTGAGCGCCGAACTCGGCGGCCGGGCCGGGGCGGTCGTCACCTTCACGGGCCTGTGCCGGGACGAGGCCGGCCGGCTCGCGGCGCTCGAACTCGAACATTATCCGGGCATGGCGGAGGCGGAGATCCTCCGGGTCGCCGAGGACGCCGTCGCCCGCTGGCCGCTTCAGGCGCTGCGGGTGATCCATCGCCACGGACGCGTGTGTCCAGGCGACGGCATCGTACTGGTGGTGACCGCCTCCAGCCACCGGGTCGCGGCTTTCGAGGCGGCGAATTTCCTGATGGACTACCTGAAGACCCGTGCGCCGTTCTGGAAGCGCGAGCACCTGGCCGACGGCACCGTCGGCGGCTGGGTCGAGGCCGCCGCCCACGACGACGCGGCGGCCGAGCGCTGGAGACAATAGACCCCGCGCCGTCCAGTCATTCCCCAACAGCCTTTCCCGGGCACATGCTGCGTCAGCGGAATGCGGCCCGTGACCCAGCGCGGGACGACTCGGAGCGCTCGCCGTTTCGCGCCAGAACACGCCCTACAGGATCGCGTTGAGCAGCACCGCCGCCAGGGCGCCCGCGACGGCGAGGCCGAGGATGACCACGCTGCTGACCTGGTCGCCCGTATCCACGGTCCGGCCGGGGCCGAGGGAATGGGTGTGGGGCTCGTTGCTGCTCACGCGGTCTCTCCTGGATGCGTCCGGCTCCCGGCGGGAGCGCTTGCGTGGGCGGACAACGCGCGAAAGGCCGTCCGGTCTCGTCCGGCCGCACACAAGCTTGGTACGGCGCCACCCTTGACCCCGGCCGGTCAGGGGCGTTCGTGAGCCCGCCACGCAGGAGCAATGATGACGGACGGTCAATCTCGGGAGTTGGACGGCCCGGTCGGGCCCTGGCGCGGAGCCTTGCCGCTGGCGGCTTCGGGAATCGCCGTCGTCTGCTTCGTCGCGGCGCTGGCGCTGGCCTGGATGTCGGTGGGCACGCTCCTGCTGATCTTCGCAGGCGTGCTGCTCGGCGTGTTCCTCGACGGCCTGACCCGGGGGCTCGGCCACGTTCTGCCCCTGCCCCGGGGCTTGCGCCTGACGATCGCCAGCCTCGCGGTCGCCGTCGGGGTGATCGGCTTCGCATCCTACGGCGGAGCCACCATCGTGCAGCAGGGCCGCGATCTCGGAACCACGATCAAGAATCAGGCCGGCACGGTGTCGAGCTGGCTGTCCGAGCGCGGTATCGACGTGCCGAGCTTGGCGCCGAAGGACGGCTCGGCCGAGCCAGGCCAGAAGGAGGGCGGCCTCGGCGGACTCGCCAACGGCCTGCTCAAGAGCAGCAGCTCGATCGTCTCCGACGCGGGCAGCGTCCTTGGGCCGGCGGCGGCCGTGATCCTCGGCTTGTTCGATGCCCTGGGCAACCTGCTGGTGATCGCGTTCCTGGGGCTCGCCTTCGCGGCCGACCCGGAGGCCTACCGGGACGGGGTGCTGCGGTTCGTGCCGCCGAAGAAGCGGCGGCGCGCCGCCAAGGTGCTGGACGGTGCGGGCGAAACCCTGCGGCACTGGCTGTTCGGCCAGCTGATCATCATGGCGGTGATCTTCGTCTGCACCTGGGCCGGGCTGGCCTTCCTGGGGATCGGCGGCGCGCTGATCCTCGGCCTCCAAGCCGGGCTGCTGGCCTTCGTGCCGACCGTGGGACCTCTGGTGGCGGGCATCGTGATCATCCTGGCGGCCCTCGCCTCGGGCCTCAAAGCGGTGATCGGCGCCGTCGGCGTCTATCTGGCGGTGCAGTGCCTGGAGAGCTACGGCCTGACGCCGTTCATCCAGAAGCGCGCTCTGGACATACCTCCGGCTACGATCTTCGCCGGCCAGCTCATCCTCGGCGTGATCTTCGGCCTCTGGGGCATCGCCCTGGCGCTGCCGCTGATGGCGGTAATCAAGGTGCTACTGGAGCAGCTCTACGTGGAGGACACGCTGCACGAGGATCCGAGCAGTTGAGGCGCATAGCCTGAGGCGCGGGGTCGCGAGCCCGAACATGCCCGGTTTGGCCGTGACCTTGTCTCGGAGGGTGGTTTGTGGACGGTCCGCTTGCGAACCGAACACTGCCATCACGCCCGCTCACGACCGAAGCAGCTGCCCCGAATGTCTGCACTTGGATGCGGCAACTTTGGTATCCGAAGCCGACGACAGCGCCGCGCCTTGGGCCATTGCGGCGATCACGCGGTCGCCACGGGCCCGAGACCGCTTGGCCGTGGGATGGAGGATAATCCTTGAGCCAGCGCCCTGAGGATGAGCCGCCCGTCGCCCTCGTGACCGGGTCCACGTCCGGCATCGGGGCGGCGATAGCGCGTCGGCTGTCCAGCGATGGCTACGCGGTCGTGTTGCACTCGCGCAAGTCTGCGGAGACGGGACACGCGCTAGCCGCCGAACTCGGGAGGGCCGCATACGTCCAGGCCGATCTGGCCGATGACGCCGACAGGGTCAAGCTGGTGCGGCAGGCCATCGCCTTCTGGGGGCGTCTCGATGTCTTGGTCAACAACGCAGGCATCAGCCGGGTCATCCCTCACGCCGATCTCAAGGCCGCCTCGCCAGCCGTCTGGCACGAGTTGCACGAGGTCAACGTAGTGGCGCCGTTTCGCCTCGTGGCAGAAGCCGAAACCGCTTTGCGGGACGCCGCGCGGCGAGGTCGTTCAGCGTGTGTTGTCAACATCAGCTCGCACGCGGGGATCAGACCCAAGGGGGCATCGATCCCCTATGCCGCATCGAAGGCGGCGTTGAATCACATGACCCGCCTGCTCGCCGTATCGTTGGCGCCGGACATTCGTGTGAATGCCGTTGCTCCCGGGTTAGTGGATACACCCCTGACAGCCGATTGGACTGCTGCCCAGGCGCTCTGGCGGGAGCGGTCGCCCATGCGCCGCGCTGCCAAGCCGGAGGATATCGCCCAGGCCGTCGCACTGCTGGCGGCCTCGGACTATCTTACCGGGGAAATCTTGCTGTCGGATGGAGGTTTGAACCTCACGTAGCGGGCGTGGAGCCAAGGTCCGCCTTCGAGGCCTGGGGTGGAGACCGCTCACCACCCTGAGCCGAAGTTGCCTGACGACCGGCGAATGTCCGCTCTTGGGAAGCGCCTATGGTCGACCATGCGGCTAGGTCGGGTCGATATCAGCCAATGCGTAGGCGAGACCGGCATCCGGACCCACGGACGAGTCCGGCCGCGTTCGCCCGTAGGTCCAAATTCCTGGCCCTTCCATCCGCGCTGCCGACGCGTCACCCACGCAGCGCGTCCTCGATCATCCGCGCCACCGCCAGGGCCCGGGCATCGTCGCCGAAGCGGCCGATCACCTGCACGCCCACCGGCAGGCGGTCGCCCGGCACCGGTACGTTCACGCAGGGCACGCCCATCAGGGTCCAGAGCTGGTTGAAGCGCGGGTCGCCCGTCGAGGCCAGGGTCGCGGGGGCCGGGCCCGGCGCCGAGAAGGTGAGGATCGCGTCGCACTCGGCGAACAGGCCCTTGAGCACCCGGCGGGCCCGGTGGCCGTGGCGGCGGGCCTCGTCGTACTCCGCGGCGCCGATCGCCGCGCCGGCGTCGAGATGCTCACGGACCCGCGGCGGCAGCGCGTCGCGCTGGCCGTCGTACTCCCAGGCCAGCGCCAGCCGGCCCTCGTAGTTCTGGATGATCCGGTGGCGCTCCCAGGCGAGCGCCAGCTCTGCCGGCAGCGTCAGGTCGGTGACCTGTGCACCGGACCGCTCGGCCGCCCGCCGGGCGCGGTCCAGCGCCGCCTCGGCGGCGGGCTCCGGCGCCTCGGCGAAATCCTGCCGCACGAGGCCGATCCGTGGCGCCGAGCCGGTCTCGGCCCGGTCGATCTCCGGTCGCCCGGTGACCAGCGCCAGCGCGTGGACGACGTCCGCGACGCCGGCTGCGAACAGCCCGACCGTATCGAGCGCCCAGGAATACGTCTTGACCCCGACCGTCGGAATCAGCCGGAACGACGGCTTCACCGCCGCGCAGCCGCAATAGCTCGCCGGCCGGATCACCGAGCCGGCCGTCTGCGTGCCGAGCGCCAAGGGCAGCATCCCGGCACCCACCGCGGCGGCCGAGCCCGCCGAGGATCCGCCCGGGGTGTGGCCGGGATCGTGCGGGTTGACGGTCGCGGTCGGGTCGCTGCTGGCGAAGGCCGTGGTGGTGGTCTTGGCGAGCGCCACGGCGCCAAGGCTCTTCAGACGCGCCACCACCGAGGCATCGCCCCGGGGCTGCCAGCCGGCGTACAGCGACGAACCCATCTGCGTCGGCAGGCCGGCGCTGTCGATGATGTCTTTCACGCCCACCGCGATGCCGGCGAGCGGTCCGGACTCCGGGATGGCCGGGTTGTCGTCCAGGGTGACCAGCGCCCGCAGCTCCGGCTCCCGCGCGGCGATGGCCGCGCGGCACAGATCGATCGCGCCCGAAGGCGTCAGGGTGCCGGCTTCGATGCGGGCGCGGAGGTCGAGGATTGAAAGCATCTTGTATTCAGTCCGCGGTCGACGGGCTCTGTCAACTCGATCCCTCACCGCCGGTGTGAATACGGGTTCGGCGCATGGGCGCCCGTCCCACCGACGATTTGGCACCGCTCCCGATCAGACGCCGACAGGGCGCAATCCGCAAAAACCACAGGCCGCGCCAATCCCGAATCGCCGTTGACGAACGCTTTACGCGACCGTGCGCATCGTCCGCGTCATGTGGCGTGGCGTATCCCTGTTCTCCGCCCTGGCGCTGTTCGGCGCGGGGCTCACCGCTTGCTCGATCAACCGGTTCGAGCGGCGCGACCCGTGGCGCGACCAGGCGGAGCAAGTCTGCCTGGCGAAGAAGTTGGTCGAGCCGACCGAGTTCATCACGCCGATCGCGGCGATGGATGGGCCCGGCCCGTGCGGCATGCAGCAGCCCTTCCGGGTGACGCGGCTCGCCGGCGGCACGGTTGTGATGAAGCAGCGTATGACGCTGGGTTGCCCGGCGCTCGCCGAGGCCGAGGCCTGGCTCGCCGACACGATCCAACCCGCCGCGAACCTGTATTTCGGCGTGCCCGTGGCCGAGATCAACGCCGGCTCGTATTCCTGCCGGGGGCGCAACAACCAGCCCGGTGCGAAGCTCTCCGAGCACGGTTTCGGCAACGCGATCGACGTGATGTCGATCAAGCTCGCCGACGGCCACGTCATCACCGTCAAGGGCGGCTGGCGCGGTACCGAGGCCGAGCAGGGCTTCCTGCGCGAGATCTTTCTGGGCGCCTGCCAGCGCTTCACCACGGTGCTGGCGCCGGGCTCGAACGTGTTCCACTACGACCACATCCACGTCGACCTCGCCCGGCACGACCCGCGCGGCCTGAAGCGGATCTGCCAGCCGTTCATTAAGTTCACGCCCCAGCTCGGGAGCGGGGCCGAGCGGCCCCTGTCGCGCCCGCTGCCGCCGCCGCGCCAGCCGGCCGCGCCGCAGGCCCCGGTGGATATCGAGGAGGACGATCCCTACGGCGTCTCGCCGATGTCGAAGGCTGCGAGTCCGACGCAGGTCGCCCGCGCCCCGGCGCGCCTGCCCGCGGCCTCGGCCTACACCTCCGCGCCGCCGGTCCGCCCCGCACCCCGGATCGCAGCTGCCCCCCGAGTCGCCGCCGCCCCGGAGGAGTCGGTGCAGGATTACGACGAGCCACTGCAGCTCGGTGCGCCGCCGCCGAGCACGGGGCCGATCTACTGAGTCGACCGGTCTCCGCCGTGCCTCGGTAGGCCCCGACCTGTAGCGGCTGCGCCGCACAGATCGGTTAAAGCGTCCCGGATCGTGCGCAAGAGCTTGACTGGCGGCGCAGCCGAGCCATCGTCTCGCGCATGCAGGACAGCACCCCCGTCGAGGCACGCGCCATGCGCCCGATCCTTCACAGCCTCGCCCTCGGGCTGGCACTCCTCTCCGTCGCGCAGCCGGCGCTGGCCCGCTCGGCCCGGGAGGATATCGAGCCCGCCGAGGAGCGGATCTTCCCGTTCGACGCACAGATTCCCGGCTGCCAGGACCCGAGCGTGCTGGAGCGGGTCTCGACCAACTTCGCCGAGAAGGAGGCGAAGTACTGGAATTCGTCGATGACGATCCGGTCGTTCGATACGATCGAGCGCACCGCCTGGCGACCCTGGGGCCTCGACACCTATCCGCGCCGGTTCTGCTCGGCCACCGTCACCACGTCGGACGGGGTGCGCCGCAAGGTCGATTATTCGGTGCGTGAGAGCCTCGGCATCATCGGGGCGACCTGGGGCGTCGAGTTCTGCGTCCACGGCCTCGACCGCGACCTCGCCTACGCTTACGCGACGGCCTGCCGGATGGCGCGGCCCTGAGGATGCGCGCTCGCGCCGCCTGCCTCGCCGGCCTGCTGATCGCCGGGCCGGCCGCCGCCCAGGATTTCGGCGGCTTCAGCCGGCGGGGCGAGCCCGGCGCGTTCGATTTCTACGTGCTGGCACTCTCCTGGTCGCCCACCCACTGCGCGGGCGTCGGCGAGCGCCGGAACGACGTGCAATGCACCCCCGGCCGGGGCCTCGGCTTCGTCGTGCACGGGCTCTGGCCGCAATACGCCCGCGGCTACCCGCAGAACTGCTCCGCGGTCGAGCGGGCGCCGACCCGGCAGGCGCTTGAGGTGGCCGGCCAGGTCTATCCGAGCGAGGGGCTCGCCCGACACGAGTGGCGAACCCACGGCACCTGCTCCGGCCTCGACCCGGCCCGCTACTTCCAGGCCGCCCGCGACGCGCGCCTCGCCGTCACGATCCCCGATGGCCTCAAGGGCGGCGGCGCCCCGCAGACCCTGGCGCCGATCGAGATCGCCCTGCAGTTCGTGACGGCCAACCGCGGCCTGCGCCCCGACATGATGGCGGTGACCTGCACGCGCGGGCAGTTGCAGGAGGTGCGGATCTGCTTCTCCAAGGACCTGCGCGGCTTCACCCCATGCCCCGAGGTCGCCCGGAGCAATTGCCGCGCGCCGGATATCACCCTCGACGCCGCCCGCTGACTTTTTTGACCGTTTTTGCGGTCCGAGGCTGGACCTGGAGCGCAGGATCCGCTTGAGGGCGATGCCATGAACTATCGGCATGCCTTCCACGCCGGCAACCATGCCGACGTGCTCAAGCACCTCGTTCTCGCGCGGGTGCTCGTCCACCTGAGCCTCAAGGACAAGCCGTTCCGGGCGCTCGATGCCTTCGCGGGCCTGGGCGTCTACGACCTGACCGCCGACGAGGCCTCCCGCACCGGCGAGTGGCGGGACGGCTGGGGCCGGATGGACACGCCCTTCGCACCCGAGGTCGAGGCGCTGCTGGCGCCCTACCGGGAGACCGTCGCGGCAGTGCAGGCCCGCTACGGCGCCATGGCCTATCCCGGCTCGCCCGCGGTGATCCGCGAAGCCCTGCGGCCCGGCGACAAGGGCGTGTTCGTGGAACTCCACCCGGAGGATGCCGCGACCCTGGGGGAGCGCTACGCCCGCGACCCGCGCACCAGGGTCCTGAGCCTCGATGGCTGGACTGCGGTCAACGCGCAGATCCCGCCGCCCGAGCGGCGGGGCCTCGTGCTCATCGACCCGCCCTACGAAGTGCCGGGCGAGATCGAGCGGCTCGGGACCCACCTCGCCCGGGCGGTCGCAAAATGGCCGACCGGCGTGTTCCTGGCCTGGTATCCGATCAAGGATGCCGCCGCGATCGACCGCATGGTGGGGGACCTCGACGCCGCCCTGCCCCGCCCGGCCCTGCGCCTCGACCTGCTGATCGACCGGCCGGACGATCCGACACGGCTGTGCGGCAGCGGGTTGATCATCGTGAATCCGCCCTGGCGCCTCGCCGAGGAGGCGCTTCTATTTTTGCCGGCGCTAGCTGAGCGGCTGGCCCGGAACGCGTTCGGCGGGTTTCGCTGCGATCGGATCGGTGCAGAGGGCTGATTCGTCACTATTGCCGAAGGATCGCGCGATCCGGGCACCGGTCTGACAAGGTCTCGCAGCAACGTGGGCTGAAAAATGTGGCGACAAAACCACAGACCTCTGCCGACCCATCCCTGGCGTCCAGGAATGACTAAAAACTAGGCAAGTGCCATTTGTTTGATTTTGTATCAGCGGCGGGTCGGTGTCAGCTTGGCCGGGAACCAATTCAAACGAGCCGCGAAACCATGCTGAAGCGATCCACCCTGGCCGGCTTGGCCACCGTGCTGCTCTCCTCGACCAGCATCCTCGCGGCCGATCTCTCGGCTCCGGCGCCGGTCCCCGTCGCGCCTCCGGCCGAGCCCTGCAAGGCCACCCTGATCGGCCCGGTTTACAGCGGTACGATCAAGGCCAACCCGAACCCGACCTGCTTCTCTGCCGGTCCGCTGGGCGACCTGTATGTCGGCGGCGCCGTCACCGGCTACGGCTACACGCAGAGTAACCCGTTCGCGTCGTTCTCGACGCCGGCCGCCCCGAATGATCGGGATCGCTCCGCGCGGTTCGACTTCTCGAACATACAGGGCATCATTCAGAAGCCCGAAGGCGCATTCCAGTTCTATATCCAGGCGGGTGGCTACTCGATCCCGCAGCTGGGCTTCCCCACCCTCGGGACGTTCACCCAGACCGACTTGCTGTTCGGCCCGGTTCCGGTCGCCTTCGGCAAGATCCAGATCAACGATGAATGGTCGGTCCAGGGCGGACGGATGTTCACCCTGATCGGCACCGAGCTGCTGTTCACCTATCAGAACCTGAACATCAACCGCGGCCTCCTGTTCGTGCAGGAGAACTTCATCAACCAAGGCGTGCAGGTCAATTACAGCAGCGGTCCGCTCTCGGTCTCGCTCGCCGGCACGGACGGCTTCTTCTCCAACGAAATTACGTGGTTCACCGGCAACGTTGCCTACAAGCTGGACGATTACAACACGATTGGCGTCAATGGCGGCTTGAATGTCGGGCGCACCAATTCGCTCGACCGCAGCCCGCGCTACCAGTTCGCTACGCCGAACGCGCAGCAGAACAGCGGCATCTTCAACATCAACTACACCTACGCGAACGGCCCGTGGATCATCTCGCCCTACTTCCAGTTCACGAATGTCGAGCGTGACCTGCGTGTCGGGATCGGCAACACCGCTTCCACCTACGGCGGTGCCCTGCTGGCGGCCTATTCCTTCACCGATAACTTCTCCCTAGCCGGCCGGGTCGAGTACACCGAGCAGACCGGTGTGCGGGGTTCGACGCAGACGAACCTGCTCGGCTTCGGTCCTGGCAGCAACGCCTTCTCAGTCACCGTCACGCCGACCTTCACGTTCGACCGTTACTTCTTCCGGGTCGAATACGCTCACGTCGAGCTCGGCGGCATCACCCGTGGGAATCTTGCAGAGGGCTCGCTGGGCACCGGCTTCGGCCGCACCGGCAACCGTACCTCGCAGGACCGTTACATGGTCGAGACCGGCATCACGTTCTGACCTGATTCTTCATGCCGGCCCCCGGGCCGGCCCTTTTGAAGACCCCCGGGCACAGGCCCGGGGGTTTTTTCATGCCTGAAGAACAATTCGAAACCGTTGTGCAAGACTACTCAAGTTTCGGTTTGATCGTTGAATTAAAATATGAAACTTCTCCAATCCGATATATTCTCGACACAGAGGTTGGTAAATCCATACAATTCGAGCGATTCCGGAATCGCAATGAACTTGCGGTGGCGCCGTAAACTCTCGTAATAAACTTCGCCTGTGATGCGTATGCGGGTTGAGGATCTTAGAACATGCCGGTGATCAAAGCTTTGTCGGATACGTTGCGGAGTGTCGCCGCGCCCGGCATGACGCCGAAGGCGTTGCGCGCCGCCGTCCGGGAGAAGCACCCCGATGCCTCCAAGAAGGATATCGTGCGGGCCGCCTTCTATGCCTTGCTCGAGGAGCCGGAGCAGGATCTGGCCTGCCTGGCCGAACTGCATGGCTTCGCCCTCGTCGAGCGCGTGTCGGAGGATGAGCGCACCATCAAGGTCGGGGGCAGCAAGAAGAAGCGCCGGGCCGCCGAGGCGGCGCAGGTTGCGACGGGTGAACTGGCCGAGGCCCTGAACACCTGACCTGACGGCGCCTGCAGTCGTCCTGCGGCGCGAAGAGGCGCGGCTCAGCCGCGCTGGAGTATGCGTCGCCCGGGACGGTGCCCTTCCTCGCCGGTGTCGCGAAAGCCGAGCTTCTGCAGGAGGCCCCAGGAGGCGACGTTGCCGGGGCGGCACTCCGCCACGATGATACGGGCCGGGAACCGCCGGCCGAGGAGTTCGAGGATCGCCGAGACCGCCTCGTAGGCCAAGCCGCGCCCCCGCGCTGCGCCACCGACCCAGTAGCCGATCTCGATCGCACCGGGGCCGCGCAGATGCGTGCCGACCACGCCGACAAGGTCGGATGCGGCCGCGTGCTGGCCCGCCTCCGCGTCGTGCATCCAGACCCCCAGGAAGCGGTCCTGGCCGCGCCCACCGCTGCGGATCAGGTCTTCGGCGTCGCGTACGGTGAAGGGAGTCGGCAGGAAATCCACCGCCGCGGTGATCGCCGGATCGTCGGTGACCCGGCGGAGATCCTGGGCATCCTGTGGCCGCAGCGCGGCGATCGACAGCCGTGGGGTCTCGATTGAAGGCAGGTCGGCGAGGCTGTCGCGGGCGGCGCGAATGGTAAACATCTTTCCGATGTGGGGTGACGGCCGGACCGGAAAAGGCACGGTCAAACCCCGGTCTTTCATCCCGCGCAGAGTGCGGCCACTACTCAGACAGAGCGACATGCGCTCACCGATAGGCCGGACGGGAACGGTTGCTTAACCTGAATCCGTCTTCATTGGGGCATCAAGTTGCGTCAGGCAAACGGGTGCGTCGATGCGGGTGCGCGGTACGGGTCGAGGGTTACGGACGCTGTCGCGCGTCGCCCTCATCGGCATCATCGGTGGCGGTGCCGCCGCCTGTTCCTCGGACGCATCGCGCCTGAGCAACCCTTTTTCAAACCCCTTCTCGTCGGAGCCTGCCGCCACCGGCAGCCTGCCGGAGGGTAGCCTGAAGCCGGCGCCGGTGATCCGCACCGGCCGGATCCAGTCCGAGGCGCTTGGCGCCCCCGGCGCTGCCTCGCGTCCGGCCGCTACGGCGATCCCGGCCCCTACCCCGGCGGCTGCGCCGGCCGCCCGGGTCGCCTCGACCGGTGCCCCCGGCTGGAGCGCCCAGGGCGGCACGCAGATCACGGTGTCGAAGAACGACAGCCTGAACCAGATGTCGACGCGCTTCGGCGTGCCCGCTTCGGCGATCCTGTCGGCGAACGGCCTGTCCAACGCCAGCCAGATCACTCCCGGCCGGCAGATCGTGATCCCGGTCTACAACGCCTCCGGGCTGAACCCGGCCGCGGCTCCGATGACCGCCCGGCCGGCTCGGGCTGCCGAGGAGAAGCGCGAGGACGCGCGGCAGGTCGAGGCCAAGGTCGCCTCGAAGCGCGAGGAGGCCAAGGAGGTCGCCAAGCGCGAGGAGGCTTCCAAACGTGAGGAGGCGTCCAAGCGCGCCGCCGCCGAGAAGGAAGCGGACCGCAAGGAGGCGCTGGCTCGGGATACGGCAGCCCGCAAGGTCGCCGAGGACAAGGCTCGCAAGGAAGCGTCTCTGAAGGACGCCGACAAGAAGCATCACGTTCGCCCCGGCCAGATCGCCAAGGCGGACGAGAAGAAGGCCGACCCGAAGGCTGAGGCGAAGGCCAAGGCCGAGGCGAAGGCCCTGGAAGCCAAGGCCGAGGCCAAGGCGGCCGCGAAGGCCGAAGCCACCCAGAAGCTCGCCGAAGCGAAGGCCGCCAAGGAGGCGGCCCAGAAGGCCGCAGCCGCCGAGAAGCCCGAGAAGGTCGCCGCCAAGGAGGCGCCGAAGCCGGTCGCCGCCGCGCCAGCCAAGCCGGAGCCCGCCGCCACCGGGTCCGTCGCGGATGCGACGGCGTCGGAGAGCTTCCGCTGGCCCGCCAAGGGCCGGGTGATCTCGGGCTATGGCACGTCGGGCAACGAAGGCATCAACATCGCGGTGCCGGAGGGCACGCCGGTCAAGGCCGCCGAGGAAGGCACCGTGGCCTATGCCGGCTCGGACGTGAAGGGCTACGGCAAGCTGGTGCTGGTGCGCCACGCCAACGGGTTCGTCTCGGCCTACGCCCATAACGGCGAGATCGACGTGAAGCCCGGCGACAAGGTCAAGCGCGGTCAGACCATCGCGAAGTCCGGCGCCTCCGGTAACGTCACCTCGCCGCAGCTGCACTTCGAGATCCGGAAGGGCGGATCGCCCGTGGATCCGATGTCCCAGCTCGCCAGCAACTGAGACGCCGCAGTCGATGCGGCGCGTGCGGCGGTCCCGAGAGGGGCCGCCGTCCTCGTTCGCGACCGCTGGCTTAAACGATCAAACTCTTGCGATCAGGCTTTGGGGACCTGCAGCGATCCGTCCGGGCTGTGGTGGTCCACCGCTTCCGGCAGGGTCTTGGCCAGGGTCGGAAACAGCTGGTCGACCGGGATGCCGAGCTTCGCGGCCATCTGGCGGACCTGCTCGTTGTCCAGGACCTTTTGCAGGTCGTCGGCGGTGATCGGCTCGTTCGGGCCGCGGCCCAGCCAGGAATTGACCTGGCTCTCGTAGCCGGAGCGGCGGAGCTGATCCAGCAGCGCGTTGAGCCCGCCCGGCAGGACCTGCTGGATGATGCCGGGGAGCGCCTTGAGCGCCATCTGCCCCAACGAACCGCCGAGACTGTCGAGCAAGCTCACGATGATCCCCCGTCGCTTTCCGTACGTATGGACCCTAGCGCATCGTTCCGCTTACCGAAACCGGCCGGACGCGCTAGCGATTTGATCCGCAACAGCTTTTTCCCGGTGGTCGATGGCCGCCCGTTGGCGTGAGGCTTGGCGGCCGCCGACCGCTTCGGCCGAAGGCGTCCGATCAAAAAAATCAGCGGATCTGCGTGCTGAAGTTCGGCTGGGGCTTCAGCCGGCCGTCTTCGCTCTGGGCCGCGACCGCCGCGGGCAGGAACTCGGCGAGCGCCGTCGGCACGCGGCCGGCCGGCAGGCTGAGATCGTAGGCCAGTCGCTCGGTGACCGCATCAGGCAGGCACCCGGCAATCGCGGAGGCCGGGACGGGATGGTTCTCTCCGGACCCGATCCACGAGTCGACGGCCTCGCCGTGGCCGGCCTCGCGCAGCCGGTCCAGGAATGCGACGAGTCCGCCCGGGTAGAATTTTGCCAGTGCCAGCGCGAGCTTGCCGCTACCGGCGCTCACGACCGCCCGGTCGGCCGCCGCGACAACGTCGCCGATCAGGGTCTTCACACCGTCGCGCAGGCTCATCGTGTCGTATCCCCGGGTTTGGTCACCACGCTCAAGGTTGGGCGGGACCGGCGGGCGGCAAGAGGCGGCCGGCAACGGTGCATGCGGCAATTGCGCGGCGATCGGCTAGAACATCCGACGCAGCGAGAGGTGATCCATGAAGCGCGTGCAGGCCGGTCTGCTCGACGTCGCCTACCTGGAGGTCGGTCCTGCGGACGGGAAGCCGGCCGTCCTGCTCCACGGCTTCCCGTACGACGTCCGTGCCTACGATGCGGCGGCGGCACGCCTGGCCTCTGCGGGCGTGCGCTGCCTGATCCCGTACCTGCGGGGCTACGGGCCGACCCGGTTCCGCGACCCGCAGACGCCGCGCTCGGGTGAGCAGGCGGCCTTGGGAGCGGATCTCCTGGCCTTCCTGGATGCGCTCGGGATTGGGCGGGCGGTGCTGGCCGGCTACGATTGGGGCGGCCGGGCGGCCTGCGTGGTGGCGGCGCTCTGGCCGGAGCGGGCGACGGGGCTCGTGAGCTGCGGCCTGGGCTACAACATCCAGAATATCCAGGCCTCGGCCCAGCCCGCATCGCCGGAGGCCGAGCACCGGTTGTGGTACCAGTACTACCTTCATGGCGCGCGCGGCCGCGCCGGCCTGGCGGCCAACCGCGCGCAATTCTGCGCCTTACTGTGGCGGCTGTGGTCGCCCACGTGGTCTTTCTCCGAAGAAACGTTCGCCCAGACCGCACGGTCCTTCGAAGAGAATTCGGATTTCGTCGACGTCGTGGTCCACTCCTATCGCCATCGCTTCGCGCTTGTACCCGGCGATCCGGCGCTGGCCGGAATCGAGGCAAGGCTGGCGGCTCAGCCGGACATCACCGTGCCGTCGGTGGTGCTGCTCGGGGCCGACGACGGGGTCGGGCCGCCTTCTCAGAAAGACACCGACGCCCGGCACTTCACCGGGCCGTACCGACGCGTCATCGTCGCGGGGGTCGGGCACAACTTTCCCCAGGAGTCACCGGAGGCCTTCGCGGAGGCGGTACTCGGCCTGCTGTGACCGTCTGAGCGCGGAGCGTTGCTTTCGGGTAGCCCCTGGCTATAGTCCGCGCGCTTTCAGACAGGTCTGCGGACGCCGCTTCCGGCGGCAGGCCTGCGTGCCAATCGCAGGAGACGCTCGTTGATCACCCCCGCCTTCGCGCAAGGGGCCGCTACGGCCGCTGGCGGAGCGGAGATCGCCTTTCAGGTGATCCCGTTCGTCCTGATCTTCGTGATCATGTATTTCCTGATCCTGCGACCGCAGCAGAAGCGGGTCAAGGACCACCAGGCGCTGATCAAGGCCGTGCGCCGGGACGACACGGTCGTCACCAATGGCGGCCTCGTCGGGCGGGTCGTGAAGGCCGTCGACGACCAGGCGGAGATCGAGGTCGAGATCGCCCCGAACGTCCGCGTGCGGGTCGTGCGGACGATGATCTCCGAGGTCCGCGCCAAGGGCGGACCGGCCAAGGCCGTCTGACACCTTCCATGAAGCGGCCGGCGTAACCCGCCGGCCTGACAGAGAAAACATCGGCCGATGCTGCGCTTCTCCCGTGCGAAGATCATCACGACCCTCGCGGCGATCCTGATCGGTCTGATGCTCGCCGTGCCGAGCTTCTTCTCGCCCGAGCAGCGCAAGGGCTTCGTGGCGAGCCTCCCGACCTGGTTCCCGACCTGGATCGTCCCGACCCGGGGCATCGTGCTCGGCCTCGACCTGCAGGGCGGCTCGCAACTGCTGCTGGAGGTGGACCAGAACGAGCTGATCGCCTCCCAGGCCAAGGCCCTGCGCGACGACGTGCGCCGCACGCTCCAGCAGGAGAACGTCCGGGCCGACGGTGGCATCGGCCTGCTCCAGCGCGGCGTCCAAGTGAAGGTCGCGGACGACGCGGCCCGGGCCAAGGTCCTGCCGAAGCTGCAGGACCTGTCGCTGCCGATCACCACGTCGATCGGCCAGACCGCCGCCCGCACCCTCGACATCACCGAGCAGCCCGGCGGCGTGATCCGCCTGGCGCTCACCGATGCCGGCATCACCGACCGGACACGCCGGGCCGTGAGCCAGGGCATCGAGGTCATCCGCCGGCGGCTCGATTCCACCGGCACCACCGAGCCGTCGATCCAGCAGCAGGGCGCCGACCGGATCCTGATCCAGGTCCCGGGCGAGCAGAACCCGGAGCGCCTGGAAAGGCTGCTCGGCTCCACCGCCAAGCTCGAGTTCCGCATGCTGGCCGACAGCCCCTCGGGCGACGTCGATATGCTGCCCTCCAAGGACGAGAAGGGCGCTAAGGTCCCGGTCGAGCGCCGGGTCATGGCGGATGGCGGCGAGCTGACCGACGCCCAGCCGGCCTTCGACCAGCAGTCGCATGAGCCGATGGTCAGCTTCAAATTCAACCTGCGCGGAGCCCAGCGCTTCGGTCAGGCGACCTCGGAGAATGTCGGCCGGCGCATGGCGATCGTGCTCGACAACGAGGTCGTGTCGGCTCCGGTGATCCGTTCTGCGATCACCGGCGGCTCGGGCCAGATCACCGGCAACTTCACGGTTCAGCAGGCCAACGACCTGTCCGTCCTGCTCCGGGCCGGCGCCCTGCCGGCAAAGTTCACCGTGGTCGAGCGCCGCGTCGTCGGCCCCGGCCTCGGCCGCGACTCGATCCAGGCCGGCAAGCTCGCGACCCTGGTGGCGGCGGGCCTCGTGGTCTGCTTCATGTTCGCCACCTACGGGACCTTCGGGTTCATCGCCAACATCGCCCTGATGGTCCATGTCGGGCTGATCCTGGGCCTGATGTCGGTGCTGGAGGCGACCATGACGCTTCCGGGCATCGCCGGCATCGTGCTCACCATCGGCACGGCGGTGGATTCCAACGTGCTGATCTACGAGCGCATGCGCGAGGAGAGCCATGCCGGCCGCTCGCTGATCTCCGCGCTCCAGGCCGGCTTTGATCGGGCCTTCGCGACGATCATCGACTCGAACTCGACCATGGCGATCGCCGCGCTGATCCTATTCTTCCTCGGCTCGGGGCCGGTGAAGGGGTTCGCCGTGGTGTTCATCCTCGGCATCCTGACCACGGTCATCACCGCGGTGACGCTGACCCGGATGATGATCGCGGTGTGGTATAAGACGTTCAGGCCGAAGGCCCTGCCGTTCTAAGGCTTCGAATCTTCCGAGGAGGTTGGCCGAGCGATCAGACACCGACCCGTCATCCCGGGGCCGCGAAGCGGAGCCGGGGATCCAGAGCCGCCGCCGGCGCCCGATCCTGTCGCCGCCGTGCGTCTGGATCCCGGGCTCGCCTACGGTGCCCTGGACTGGCGGAGCGAGCGGGATGAGCCCGCGTCGATCATCCGGAGGCCCCTCGCGCCCGATACGCGAACCGAGACGAAACCATGCGCCTGCTCCGCCTCTGGCCCGATGAATCGCATTTCGACTTCATGCGCTTCCGGCGGCTCACCTTTCCGCTCTCGGCGGTGCTGTCGCTCGTCACCGTGGTGCTGTTCCTCACCATCGGGCTGAACTTCGGCATCGACTTCAAGGGCGGCACCCTGGTCGAGCTGCAGGCCAAGTCCGGCACTGTCGACGTGGCTGCGATCCGGCACACCGCGGTGGGCTTCGGCTTCGGCGAGCCGGAGGTGCAGGAACTCGGCAACCAGGGCACCGTGCTGGTCCGCCTGCCGCTCCAGCCCGGCGAGCAGGGCCAGACCGCCGTGATGAACAAGGCGCACGCCGCCTTCGACGCCGATTACGATTTTCGCCGCACGGAGACGGTCGGCCCGCGCGTATCGGGCGAGCTGGTCCAGTCGGGGACGCTCGGCGTCGTGCTGTCGGTGGTCGCGGTGCTGCTCTACCTGTGGTTCCGATTCGAGCGCGAACTGGCGCTCGGCGCCATCGTCGGCACGCTCCACGACATCGTGCTCACGGTCGGCGTGTTCATCATCACCCGTATCGAGTTCAACATGACCTCGATCGCCGCGATCCTGACCATCGTCGGCTACTCGCTCAACGAGACCGTGGTGGTGTTCGACCGGACCCGCGAGCTGATGCGACGCTACAAGACGATCCCTACGGTCGACCTGCTCAACCTGTCGATCAACTCGACCATGTCGCGGACCGTGATGACCTCGATCTCGTCCGGCCTGTCGCTGCTCGCGCTGGTGCTGTTCGGCGGCGAGGCGATCAAGGGCTTCGCCACCGTGATGCTCTGCGGCGTCGTGATCTGCACCTACTCGGCGATCTTCGTGTCGACTCCGGTGTTGATCTATCTGGGGCTGATGCTCTCGGGCGCCCGCGCGGCGGCCGAGCGGTCCGGTGTCCCGCAACCCGCGGAGTAGTTTGTCCCCGAGATGGCCGAGCAGCCGAGTCCGAAGAGTTTCGAGTCCGGCTTCGTGCCGGGGCGCCACATCATCGACACCTACGGCAATGGCGGCTTCCGCTTCGCCGGGATGTCGCATCGCGGCTCGCTCCTGCTCCTGCCGTCGGGCGTTCGGGCGTGGGACGTGACGTCGGCGAAGGCGATCGACCGCACGGCCCTGCGCCCGGTCCAGGCCGAGGCGGCGGAGATCGAGCTGCTGCTGGTCGGCACCGGCCTCGACATCGCGGCGATCGATCCGTCCCTGCGCGGCTGGCTCAAGGATGCCGGCGTCGGGCTGGACGTGATGCAGACCGGGGCGGCGGCCCGAACTTACAACATCCTGGTGGCCGAGAACCGGAAGGTCGCGGCCGCCCTGATCGTGGTCGATTGATGCCGGAGGTCGATGACAAGCCCGCCGAGACCGGCCTGGCTTTCGCGCAGACCCATTGCGAGCAGCTGGTCCGCGACGGCGACCCCGACCGTTATTATGCGACCCTGTTCGCCCCGGCCGCCGCCCGCCCGCACCTCTTCGCCCTCTATGCCTTCAGCCTGACCGTCGCGCGGGTGCGCGAGGCGGCCTCGAACCCGATGGCCGGCGAGATCCGCCTGCAATGGTGGCGCGACGCCCTCCAGGGCGAGGCCCGGGGTGACGTGCGCGCCAACCCGGTTGCGGCGGCGCTCGAGGAGGCGATCCGGGTCAACCGCCTGCTGCGGCAGCCCTTCGTCGACCTGATCGATGCCCGGGTGTTCGACCTCTACGAGGACCCGATGCCCCGGGTGAACGACCTGGAGGGCTATTGCGGCGAGACCGCCTCGGCGCTGTTCCGGTTGGCGAGCCTTGTGATCGGCAACGGCACCGAACCGGGCGGCGCGGGGGCCGCCGGCCATGCCGGCGTCGCCTATGGCATCACCGGGTTGCTCCGCGCCCTGCCGTGGCATGCCCGCTCGGGACAGGTCTACCTGCCGGCGGACATCCTGGGCCGCTACGGAGTGACCCGCGAAGACATCACCAGCGGCCGCGGCGGCCCCGGCCTGCGCCGGGCCTGCGCCGACCTGCGCGACCTCGCCCGGACCCATCTCAAGGCTTTCGAGGCCGCTCGTCCGGCGATCGCGCCGCTCGCCGGTACGGCGTTCCTGCCGGTGGCCCTGGTCGAGCCCTACCTGGCGACGATGGAGCGGGCGAGCTACGACCCGCTCAACACCGTCACCGACCTGCCGCGCTGGCGGCGGCTGTGGCGGTTGTGGCGGGCGTCGCGGCGGATTTCTTAGGGGAGGCGACGCCCTTTTCCGGACGCCGGTGACGCAGTGGACGGCGGTCCCGAATCCGGCAGAGGAAGCGTCGCGCAGCGGCACGATCGAGAAGCAACGCAGACGCTTCGCGGCGTCATGTGCTTGGTCTAGGGTCGCATTCCGCTAACGCTGCATGCGCCCGGGAAAGGGGTGGTGCTCGGGACGGCATCGCCATTGCGAGCGCAGCGAAGCAGCCCGATGCGACAGCCCACCGGGTCGGCTTTTGAATTCAATCGGTAATGAACCGGCACGAGCTTTGGGGTGGTGCCAGACCATCTCAGGCAGGGATTTGGGTCAGAGGCACGGCGGTGACGAAGTAAGCGTTGCGCGCGGCATCGAGGCGCCACACCGTGCGCACCTGCGGATTGCGTCCATCGGGCGTGAGGAGAGGCCCCGCGAAGATCACTCTCACGTCGCCGCGCCCAGACATCGTCTCCGCCACGAAGGTGGTGTCCGCCGGGTGATCGAGGAGGGCGGCTGAGGACGTCAGGGGATCGTGCATCCCGAATCCGGAGCGCTTGAAGAAGCGTGCTTTCGGACCCCCTCCGATATGGATTTCATCCAGGATGTAGCTGCTGATCGTGCGCGGGTCGAGCGATCAGCTCAGAGGCCAGTCCGGGAGGGTCAAGCCGGCCCGCGCTTCACGAGGCGGAGGTCGCTGGCCTCGACCGTCGCGAGGGCGCCCATCGGATGCGCAAACTCGACGTCGCAGGCTTCCCCGTCCCGCCAGATTCCGACGATCGTTCCCTCGGTGCCGGGCTCCATTGTCACGCCGTCGTCAGTTATCGCATGCGCCCTCAGCGCCACCCGGTCGAGGTCCCGAAGGTCCGACTGCGGCTCCTCGCGCCTGACGCTGTAGAATGCGTCGACCGACATGTCGGCGGGATGGCGGGTCGTGCGCGACGACGCAAGGCTTCAGCCTCACAGCACCCGCGCCAAGCCCGGCACCAGCCCCGCCAAACGTATCGGTGGCCCGAGTTCCGGGTCCGCATCGGGGGTCGCCAGCGTCGCGATCCGGCACCGGCCCTCTCGGCTGAGGCCCGTCACCAGGCGCCCGCCCGGTTCGAGGGCCGCGCGCCAGTGCGCCGGGATGGCGTCGACGCTGCCATGGACCAGGATGCGGTCGAAGCCGCCGTCCGGCAGCTCCGGGGCGAGGCCGTCGGCCCGGACGACGTGCACCTCGGACTGGGCGGCGAGCCGCGCGGCGGCCTCATGGGCGAGCGTCGCGTAGCGCTCCAGGCTGAGGACGGCCCCGGCCCCGAGCCGGGCGAGCAGCGCCGTGACGTACCCTGAGCCGGTGCCGATCTCCAGGACACGGAGACCGGGTTCGATCCGCAGCAGCGCCAGCATCTGGGCCACCTGCGTGGGCGCCGTCATCGAGGCGCCGCAGGGCAGCGGCAGGGCGAGGTCGCGCCGAGCCTGGGCGCGGTGGGCCTCGGGGGCGAACGGCTCTCGCGGGACCAGCTCCATGGCCCGCAGGATCGCGGTGTCCCGCATCCCCCGGCCGCGGAGCGCCATGACGAAGGCCGCGTTGCCGGCAGCCTCCTCGAGGCTGCCCAGGTCGATCACGCCGAGAAGGCCTGCGCAAAGCGGGTGAGCGTCGGCTCGTCCGTGAGGTCCAGGCGCAGGGGCGTCACCGAGATCTTCTTCTCGGCGATCGCCTTCAGGTCCGAGCCGTGGCCCGGCTCGAACCGGGCCTTGGCGAAGGCCAGCCAGAAATACGGGTTGCCGCGCCCGTCCATCCTTGCATCGATCGACAGCAGCGCCTGGTTGCGGAAGCCCTGCGCGGCCACCGCAATGCCCTGCACGTCGGCCGGTTCGCAGTCCGGAAAATTCACGTTGATCAGGATGCCGGGCTCGATGCCGGTCTCGAGGATCTTGCGGATCACCTTCGGCCCGTGCTCGCGGGCGCAATCCCACTTGAGATTGGTCCGCCCGCCCGCGCCGTAGGCCTGGCTCAGGGCGATCGAGCGGATGCCGAGGATCGTGCCCTCCATGGCGGCCGCGATCGTGCCCGAATAGGTCACGTCCTCGGCGACGTTCTGGCCGCGGTTGACCCCCGACAGGACGAGATCCGGCCCGTGCTCGCCGAGAATGTGGCGCACGCCCAGGATCACGCAGTCGGACGGCGTGCCCTTCACGGCGAAGCGCTGCTCCGAGACCTGCCGCAGGCGCAGCGGGTCGTTCAGCGACAGCGAGTGCGAGACGCCGGATTGGTCGCTCTCGGGCGCGACCACCCAGACGTCGTCGGACAGCTCCCGGGCGATCTCCTCCAGGGTGGCGAGCCCCGGCGCGTGGATGCCGTCGTCGTTGGTGACTAGGATGCGCATCAGCGGGCCCCTTCGATCCGGTTGAGCCCGCCCATGTAGGGGTGGAGCACCGACGGGATCGTGATGCTCCCGTCCGGGTTCTGGTAGTTCTCCATCACGGCGATGAGGGCGCGGCCGACCGCCACCCCCGAGCCGTTCAGCGTGTGGACATAGGCCGGCTTGCCGTCCTTGCCCCGGTAGCGGGCGTTCATCCGGCGGGCCTGGAACGGGCCGCACACCGAGCACGACGAGATCTCGCGGTGGGTGCGCTGGCCGGGCACCCAGACCTCGATGTCGTAGGTCTTCTGGGACGCGAAGCCCATGTCGCCGGTGCAGAGCGTCATCACCCGGTAGGGCAGATCGAGTTTCTTCAGGACCGCCTCCGCGCAGGTGAGCATGCGCTCGTGCTCGTTGGCAGATTCCTCCGGCGTGGTGATCGAGACCATCTCGACCTTGTTGAACTGGTGCTGGCGCAGCATGCCGCGGGTATCCCGCCCCGCCGCACCGGCCTCGGCCCGGAAGCAGGGCGTGAGCGCGGTGAAGCGCAGGGGCAATTCCTCTTCGCGCAGGATGGATTCGCGGACGAGGTTGGTCAGCGGCACCTCCGCGGTGGGGATGAGCCAGAATTTTTCAGACGTGCTCCGGCCGGCCTCGTCCTGATCTCCCGGGGTCACGCCGATCTCCTGCGCCTTCGGGGCATCGAGACCCTTGAAAACCGAAAACTGATCATCCTCGAATTTTGGCAGCTGTGCGGTGCCGAACATCGCGGCGTCCCGCACCAGTACCGGCGGCGCCACCTCCAAGTACCCGTGCTCCTGCGTGTGCAGGTCGAGCATGAACTGGCCGAGCGCGCGTTCCAGCCGGGCGAGCTGGCCCTTCAGCACCACGAAGCGCGAGCCGGAGAGCTTGGCGGCGGATTCGAAATCCATCAGCCCGCTGGCCTCGCCGAGCTCGAAATGCTCGCGGCCTTCGGTCAGCCGCTCGCGGGTCGAGGCGTGGCTGCGGTAGACCACGTTGCTGTGCTCGTCGGCGCCGTCCGGCACGTCGGACTTGGGCTGGTTCGGGATCGCAGCGAGTTTTTCGGACAGCGCCGCGTCGGCCCGGTCCTGCGCCGCCTTCAAGTCGGCCTCGGCGCTTTTGAGCGCGGCGACCTCGGCCATCAGGTCGGCCGCGCGCGCCTCGTCCTTGGCCTTCTTGGCGCCGCCGATCTCCTTGGCGAGCGCGTTGCGCCGCTCCTGGTTGGCCTGGGCCGCCGAGACCGCGGACTTGCGGGCCTCGTCGAGGCCGATCAGCGCGGACGAGAGCGGCGCGAGGCCCCGGCGGGCGAGGTCGCGGTCGAAGGCGTCCGGGTTGTCCCGGATGGCGCGGATGTCGTGCATCGTGTTGGCTCGGATCTGCGGCGCACGAGGCTCGGCGCGCGCGGCTCACGCTTTGCCGCATCGCGTCCGGTGGGACAAGCGCAGGCCGCCCTCACGCCTTCGGGGGCGCGATCTTCAGCTGGTCGATCGCCCAGAGCCAGGTGCCGTCCGGCTGCGCGCGGGCGACCTCCACGGACAGCGCGCCGTTGGGCAGCCGGGCGAAGGTCAACGCAAGGGCGCCGTTGCGCACGGGCTCCAGCGTCTCGGGGGCCGGGAAGTCGGACTTGCGCGCCAACAGGTCCGTGTAGAAGGCCCGGATCTCGGCATGACCCGTGGCCACGACGCGGCCGGCGGCCAGCACCGCGTCAGGCTCGTAGAGCGCCACCAGGCCCTCGACATCGCCGGCATTGGCCCGCTCGTTGAAGAGCTGGGCCAGCGCCGCCGGCTCGGTGGCAGCGTGTCGGTGATCGTGGGCCACGGGCAACTCCTGTGTAGGCTATGAGTGTGTGACATCTCGGGCCGCGCGCCCGGATGTTTGAGATGTCGGCCGCGACGCTGCGGGAAGGTCCGAAACGCCACACGTCCAGCCGGCGCTCATGCGAGCCGCGCCCCGTCGGCATCCTCCACCGAGACCGCCACCGGGATCCCGGCCTTCACGCTCTCCGAGACCGTGCAGAAGCGTTCGAACTGCTCCAGCACCCGGTCGATTCGGGGCATGGCCTCGGCCGCGGCCCCCAGCCGGATGCGCACGTCGATCCCGCCGATCCGCAGGCGGCCCTCCGGGTTGCGTGCCATCCGGCAAGTCGCCTCGGCGGCGACGCCCTGCGCGTCCTGCCGGAACTTGCCGAGGGCGAAGACCAGGCTGGCGCACAGGCAGTTCGCCACGCCCGATGCCAGCAGCTGCTCGGGGATCGGACCTGTGCCGCCGCCGACCGGGGGCGCCTCGTCGGTGAGGAGGCCCGGAAGGCCCGCACCGAAATCGACGGTGAAGACGTAAGCCCCGACCTGGGTGATCCGGATCGTCGGTCCCGCATCCATCGGCGCCCTCCCGGGGCCGACCCGACCGCCCTCGCGGAATATTCAACGCCCGATCCGGCTTCGCGTTCGAGCCGCACGGGGACGGATGATTTCCGCCACCGAACGCCGTAGTACGGTTGCTTGACCGATCCGGAAGCGAACCCCCGATCCGATGACGAGCCTCGAGACCCTGATGCCGCTCCTCGAGCGGATCGCCACCGCCCTGGAGCGCGCCGCGCCGCCCGCCCAGCCGGCCTTCGACCCGAACGCCGCCGACGCTTTCCTGTGGGGACCGGAGCGGCGGCTCACCCCGGTGCCACAGGTGGCGCGGGTGGAGATCGGCCTGCTCACCGGCATCGACCGGGCGCGCGACACGCTGATCGAGAACACCGAGCGCTTCGCCCGCGGCCTGCCGGCCAACAACGCCCTGCTGTGGGGCGCCCGCGGCATGGGCAAGTCCTCGCTGGTCAAGGCGGCCCATGCCGAGATCAACGCCCGCCGTCCCGAGGGTGCGCGGCCGATGAAGCTGGTGGAGATCCACCGGGAGGATATCGAGGCCCTGCCCGACTTGATGGCCCTGCTGCGGCCCGACCCGCATCGCTGGCTGGTCTATTGCGACGACCTGTCCTTCGACGGCGACGACACCTCGTACAAGTCGCTCAAGACCGCGCTGGACGGCGGCATCGAGGGCCGGCCTGGGAACGTCCTGTTCTACGCCACCTCGAACCGCCGGCACCTGCTGGCCCGCGACATGGTCGAGAACGAGCGCTCCACGGCGATCAACCCCGGCGAGGCCGTGGAGGAGAAGGTCTCCCTCTCGGACCGGTTCGGCCTCTGGCTCGGCTTCCACAAATGCAGCCAGGACGAGTTCCTGGCGATGATCCGCGCCTATGCCGAGCGCTATGGCCTGGACCTGCCCGCGGAGCGCCTGCGCGCCGAGGCCCTGCAATGGGCCACCACCCGGGGCTCCCGCTCGGGCCGCACCGCCTTCCAGTTCATCCAGGACCTGGCCGGGCGGATGGGGAAGGTGCTGGATTGAGGCGTTTGACCGCCTAGAACATGCGCGGCATCCCGGCGGACGCAGCCTCAGACGGTCATCGGCGGCGGGATCGGTGGATGCGCCGAGATCGGTCCACGCACCGTGTCGTCCCCGTCTCCGGCGCCCCGCCGGGACGACACGGTGAATCGTTCGGCCGCCGTCGTATCTCGGGAGTCGACCTTCGACTGGTCGGCACGGCGCGATACGTCAGGGCATGTTCGGCTTGGGCCTTGCGACTCATCGGCAGCTACGTCGGGCTCGCGCGATACGAGGTGATCGCCTTCGGGAATGATCTGGCTTGAGGGGCGGGGCGCCAACCGGCGATCTCCGTCACCTGCGTATCGCCCGGGGCCCTACCGACCGCTCGACCCGAACCCCCCTGCCCCACGGCCCGAACCCGAACCGGGCTCGTCCTCCAGCACGGTGAGGACCGGCCGGGTCACGCGGGTGAAGACCAGTTGGGCGATCCGGTCGCCCGGCTCGATCCGGATCGGCCGCGCGTCGTCGCGATTCCAGGCCGAGACCATCAGGGGGCCTTCGTAATCCGCGTCGATCACTCCGGTGCCGTTGCCCAGCACCAAGCCGTCCCGGTGGCCGCGTCCGGAGCGCGGGAAGATCAGGCCGCACCAGGCGGGGTCGCGGATCAGCACGCAGAAGCCCGCCGGGATCAGGGCCGGTGCGCCCCGGGGCGGCAGCGTCAGCGGCGCGTCCAGGCAGGCGTGGAGGTCGAGCCCGGCCGCCGCCGCCGAGCCCCAGCGCGGGAAGCCCCAGCCAGGCAGCCGCGGGTCGAGGAGACGCAGGCCGACCTCGGGGAGCTCGTTCACGCGCCGAGCCGTTCGATCGCCTCGGCCAAGGCCAGGGTGCGCCGCGCGGCCTCGACATGGAGGCGCTCGACCATGCGCCCGTCCAGCGCGATGACCCCGTAGGCCTGGGTCTCCGGCGCGTCGAAGGCCGCGGCGACCCGGCGGGCCTCCGCGATCTCGGCCGCGTCGGGTCCGAACGCGGCGTTGGCCGGGCCGATCTGGCTCGGGTGGATCAGCATCTTGCCGTCGAAGCCCAGGTTGCGGCCTTCGGCGCATTCCGCTTCAAATCCCGCCGCGTCGTCGAGACCGGAAAAAACCCCGTCGATTGCCTCGATCTCGTAGGCCCGGGCGGCGGCCAGGACATTCATCAGCCAGGGCACCAGGGCGGCCCGGCCCGGGGGGCGGATCCGGGCCGCCTTCACGAGGTCGTTGGGGCCGATCACCAGGGCGGCGAGCCGTCCATCCACGTCCCGCGCGGCCCCGGCGATCTCGGCGGCGTTCACCACCGCCATCGGGGTCTCGATCATCGCCCAGATCCGCGTCGCCGCGGGCGCTCCAAGCCGGCGCAGGCGGGCGCCCACCGCGATCAGCGCGTCGGAGCTGCGCACCTTCGGCACCAGGATCGCATCCGGGCCGGCGCCGGCCAGCGCCGCGAGGTCAGCCTCGCCGTCCTCGGTCTCGGGCGGGTTGATCCGCACGACCACCTCGCGCGAGCCGAAGCCCGATCCCGAGACCGCCGCGGCCACGAGGGCGCGGGCCTCGGCCTTCTTCTCCGGCGCGACCCCATCTTCCAGGTCGATCAGGATCACGTCGGCGGGCAGCGTGCGCGCCTTGTCGAGGGCGCGGGCGTTGGAGCCGGGCATGGCCAGCACGCTGCGACGGGGACGGATCTCGCTCATCACGCTTCTCCCGGGCCGGCGGCGATGCCCTTGCGGTCGCCGATAGCTTTCCACCGCGTCCCGGGCAAGAACGGATCGCGGGATGCGGGGACGGGATGGTGCGCTGGGTCGCGGGGCTGGACGGCTGCCGAGGCGCCTGGGCGGGGGCGCTCCTCGACCTCGACGATCCCGGCCGGTACCGCTGCGCCCTGTTTCCCGACGTGGCCGCACTCCTCGACGCGCCGGAGCAGCCGCTGATCGTCGGCATCGACGTGCCGATCGGCCTGCCGGACCGGATCGTTTCCGGCGGCCGGGGTGCCGACAGGGCCGCCCGCCTCCGGCTCGGCCCGGCCCGATCGTCCGTGTTCCCGATGCCGGCCCGGGCGGCGGTCTACGCGGCGGATTACGACGCGGCTAAGGCCATCGCCCGGGCGACGAGCGACCCGCCCTTCGCGCCCTCGATCCAGGGCTACAACATCTTCCGCTCCGTCCGCGCGGTGGACACGCTGCTGCAGGCGCGGCCGGAGGCGTTGGCACGCGTCCACGAGGTTCACCCGGAGGTGGCGTTCCACGCCCTGAACGGCCTCCGGCCCCTCGGCCTGCCCAAGAAGGGCGCCCGGGCCCGCGAGGGCCTCGCCCTGCGCCGGAGCCTGCTGGAGGCGGCGGGCTTGCCGGTCGCCCTGATCGAGGTCCGCGCCAAGGGCGTGCCGGCCGACGACCACCTCGACGCCCTCGCTGCCTTGTTGGTGGCACGGGACATCCTCGAGGGCAGCGCGGTGCCGCTGCCGGACCCGCCTGAGCGGGATGGGTACGGCCTGCCGGTGGTGATCTGGGCGCCGGCCGCGCGGGTGCCGTGACCCGCCACCTCGAGGTCTTGTGATCGCTCACAACTTGGTGATCGCGGCCGAGCGGTGTCCGTCCGTGGCCTCGTGCTCTAGCTCAACCGCATGAGCGAACCGAACACACCCGCGATCCGCCATATTGCCCGGGCGATCGTCCTCGACCCGCAGGACCGGATCCTGCTGATCGCGTACGCCTCCGTCCACGCCAAGGGGCCGGACGGCGAGCCGCTGCGCTTCTGGTTCATGCCCGGTGGCGGACTGGAACCCGGCGAGGACCACGTCACCGCCTGCCGCAGGGAGCTGGGCGAGGAGATCGGCCGCGATGACGTCGCGATCGGCCCGCAGGTCGCGGCCTGCGACGGCCCGTTCCACCTGTTCCGCCAGTCGCGGGATGCCCGGGAGTGCTACTTCCTGGTCCGCCTGCCCGACGACCGGGTCGATACCAGCCAGCTCGCCGAGACCGAGGACAACCCGGTGATCGGAACCCGCTGGTGGCCGCTGGCCGAACTCAAGGCGAGCGGCGAGCGCGTCGAGCCGGCGGGGCTGGCCGATCTCGCGGCCGATCTCGCGGCCGGGACTATTCCGCCTCGGCCGCGCGTTCTGACTTGGCACGATCGCTGACCCGGATCTCGCATCTGCGAAGATCCCGAACCTCAAGGAGACGGCATGTTCCCTGAATTCCTGACCGAGGGTTACCGCGCGTTCCTGGCCGACCGGTTTCCTACCGAGCGGCGGCGCTTCGCGCAGCTCGCTCAAAGCCAGGAGCCTCAGATCCTGGTGATCAGCTGCTGCGACAGCCGGGTGGCCCCGGAGGCGATCTTCGATGCCGGCCCCGGTGAGTTGTTCGTGATCCGCAACGTGGCCAACATCGTGCCGACCTACGAGCCGGACGGAGCCTATCACGGCACCTCGGCGGCCATCGAGTTCGCGGTCCAGGCGCTCGAGGTGAAGCACATCGTCGTGCTCGGCCACGCCACCTGCGGCGGCATCAAGGCCTTCGCCAACAAGGCCGCGCCGCTCTCGAGCAGCAACTTCATCGGCAAGTGGGTCTCGCTGGTGGGCGCCGCGGAAGCGAAGGCGGGTGATTCGAGCGCGCCGGACTACCTGACCCGGATGGAGCACGCCATGGTCAGCCAGAGCATGGAGAACCTGCTGAGCTTCCCGTTCATCAAGGAGCGGGTCGAGGATGGCCGGCTCAACATCCACGGTGCGCATTTCGGCGTGGCCAACGGCGTGCTGCTGGTCCGGAATCCGGAGACCGGCGACTTCCACCCCGCGGTGGACGATACCGGCCGCAAGATTCTGCCGACCGCGGTGGCTTGCGACTGAGGAACCCGTCCGACGGCTCGACATTCCGGCTTGAGGTGCTCTGCGGGGCGTCTCAGGCCGGGGGGCTGCATACCGGATGCTGCGGTCGCCAGCTGGCAGATGCGCGTCGCCGTTCTTCGCGTATCGGTTGTCGCTTGCGAAAGCTGTAAGGCGCTTAAGCGTCTGCAGGGCTCGACGAACGCGCCTCCCCACGAGGGAGAGAGGAAGCAGGTTCCGCACCGATACTTACGGCTTGACGTCTACCATCTGCGGCTCCGCGAGCCCGCAAGGTCGAGTGGCTCGTCGCACCTTCGAACACGATGACGTCTGGCCGCAACTGCTGCCGGGGTGGCTTCGCTGCACCCGCAAGAACGGTGCAGTGCGCGGTCAGAGACAAGAAAAAGGCGGCGTGCTCGCGCACGCCGCCTCGCCCTGTCACCCGGCCGGGGCCGAGATATCCTAAACGATCACATGGCGCCCGGCAGACGCTGGGCGTGATCGAAGTGCATCTGCAAGGCCGGCAGGGCCTGCTGGGCGTAGTTGCGCAGGGCCGGGTTCGGGCCGCCCTGGGCGTAGGCCTGCGTCATGGCGATCGACATCTGGTGCGCCTGGATCTGCTGGCTGGCGTAGAGACGGTCGAAGCGTGGGCCGGCCGGGGTCGCGGACAGCTCGGCGAGCATCGCCTGCTGCTCGGGGCTCGGCGGGACGACGGTCGAGGCGCCGGTGGCCATGGCATCGCCGCGTCCGAGGCGGCTGCCCGCCGCCGCGCCGCTGGCCGCGCCGGTGCCGACGCCCTGAAGGCCGCCGACCGGGCCGCCCGCCAGGGTGCCGCCGACCACGCCGGTCGCTGCGCCGACGCCTGCGCCGACAGCGCCGCCCGCCACCGCCAGCGGTGCCGTCACGAGGCCGCCGAGCCCTTCGTCCCGGGCCGCCATGTAGTTGCTCTCGCCGCCCGACAGCGCCACGTTGGCGGCGCGATGGTCGCGGATGACTTCCTGGGCGAACGACCGGACCTTGGGATTACGCGACTTCGACAGGGCGATCTGCGAGGACTGGACCTCGAAGGCGTTCGCCTGCATCGACTGCAGGCGGAAATCGTTCGCGCCCTGTGCGAAGGCAGGGGTCGATAGCGCCAGGACGAGCGCGGACGCGGCAGCGTAGTTCTTCAGCATGGAAACCTCAAGTACGTGTGAAGACGCGAAGCGGCCCGCGAGGCCAGCAAAGATCCGGTCCTGGTCGAAGGTCCAAGATCTTGCAGCCGAAACGGTACGGCGACACGTTCGCGAATTAGTTCGACAACGGGGCTATCGACTTATGGTTCCTGCCGTTTTTTACTGAGAGCCCGGGATTAGAGGAACTCCATTTGTGTTGAAGGCTCCGTGACCCTGTTCGGAATCCAGATCCTGCGCGCCGCTGCTGCGCTCATGGTGGTCTGGCATCACGCGCGCCACGAGGCCGGGATGATGGCTGCCCGCGGCGCCGGCCCGACCCTCGATCCCGGGACGCTCCTGCCATGGTGGGGCGGGGTCGACCTGTTCTTCGTGATCTCTGGTTTCGTCATCGTCCATGCGAGCGGCCGGCTGTTCGGGGCGCCGGGCGGACGCGCCCGCTTCCTGGCGCACCGGGTCGCCCGGGTCGTCCCCCTGTACTGGCTGGTGAGCCTAATCGTCCTGGCCCTCGCCATCGCGCGCCCCGACTGGCTGGGCGAGGCCGCGGCCCTCGTCAGAGAGCCGGGCACGATCCTGGCCGGGTTCCTGTTCTGGCCGGCGGCCCGGCCGGACGGAGCCATCCAGCCCCTCTACGGCCTTGGCTGGACTCTCAATTACGAGGTGTTCTTCTACGGCCTCTTCGTCCTGGGGCTGGGCTTCGGCTGGCGCGGCGCCGTGGCCTGGCTCGCCCTTGCGCTGGTGCTGCTGGTGTCCGTGGGTGCGCTCGTGCCCGCCTTGCCGGTGCCGGTCCGGTTCTGGGCGAACCCGATCGTGCTGGAATTCCTGGTCGGGGCTGGGCTCGCCCTCGCCCATCGGGAGGGTCTTCGGCCTGGATCCGCGGTGCGCCTCGGGCTCGGGGTGATGGGTCTCCTGGGTCTCGCCCTGGCCGCCCGCCTGCTCGGCGACGACGGGTCCGCCGACGGGGTCCTCCGCCCCCTGCTCGTCGGCCTGCCATCCGCCCTCCTGGTGACCGCCGCCCTCGGGCCGGCGCGGGATGCCGCTCAGGTCGCGGCCCTGCCCGCCTTGACGCGGGGGCTCGTGATCCTCGGGAACGCCTCCTACGCGCTGTACCTCGTCCACCCCTTCGCGCTGCGCCTCGGGCGCGAGGCGCTGCTGCGGCTCGGCCTCGCCCCGGTTCTGCACCCCTGGGGCAGCGTCGTTGTGATGCTCGCCGGCAGCGTCGCGGCTGCCCTGCTGGTCCACCGGTTCGTCGAGCGGCCGCTGAGCCGCTGGGCGCGCGACCGCCTGGATCCCGGCACCGCGCAAAACCGTGTGCGCCCCGTCCCGGCCCCGGTTCCCACCGGGCCTCGGGCGGATTAGCCTCGCGCACCGGAGGAGGATGCCGCGATGAAGACTTTGCTCGTACCCGTCGCGATGCACGACGGCCTGACCTCCGTGTTCGAGACGACGCGGCTCGCGGCGTCGCGCTTCGGTAGCCTGATCGAGGGCGTATCCCTGCGCCCTGCGCTCGCCGAGTACGTCCCCGTCGACATGGTGGGCGGCATGACCTGGCTGCGCGACGAGGAGGCCGACCGCGCCGAGGCCGAGGAGGCCGGCGGCCGCTTCGTCGCCTTCATGGACGCGGCCGGGATCCCGCGGCACGCCCGCGACGGCCTGTGCATCCCCGAGAAGGTGGCGGATGCCGGGCCGCGCTACCGCTGGCGGCAGGACGTGCCCACCGGCGACGCGTTCCTCGGCCAATACGCCCGGCTGTTCTCGGCCACCGTGGTCGGACGCCCGGGGACCACCGACAACGCCCCGCGGATGACCACCTTCGAGACTGCGCTGTTCGAGGGCGGCCGGCCGATCCTGCTGGCGCCGCCGGTCGCCCCGACGTCGCTTGGAGAAGCGATCCTGATCGCCTGGAACGGCTCTACCGAGACCGCCCGGGCGGTGGCCTTCGCGATGCCGTTCCTGCGACGGGCCGAGCGGGTGCTGGTGCTCAGCGTCGAGGGCGGCATGGTCCCGGGGCCGAGCGCCCAGGACCTCGCCCAGGCGCTGGCCTGCGAGGGCGTGGCCGCCTCGCATCGCTCCCTTCCGTCCGGCCGGCGCGCGCCGGGCGAGACCTTCCTGGCCGAAGCCAAGGCGTTCGACTGCGACCTCCTGATCAAGGGCGCCTACACCCAGAGCCGCCTGCGCCAGATGATCTTCGGAGGTGTCACGAGCCACGTCCTGGCCCATGCCGACATGCCGGTGCTGATGGCGCATTGACCGCGACTGGAACCGTCGTCCGCCCCTGGCGTTCGGCCCCCGCAGCCGGACCAGGATCCCCGTGACGAAATCGCGAACCCGCTTCCTTCTCGCAGCCCTTCTGATGGCCGTGACGGCGACCGCTGTCCGGGCGCAGCCGAGCACCGTCCGGTTCCGCGGTACCATCGTGTGGGCCGAGGCCGACCGCCTGCAGATCCGCCGCGCCGGCGGCAGCACCCTGACCCTGCGGATGAACCCGCGGACCCGGGTCTTCGCGGTGACCGAGGCGGCCGTGCGCAACATCAAGCCCGAGAGCTACGTCAGCGTGCTCGCCGGCTCCGAGGCCGAGCCGCGGCGGGCGACGGCCGTGACCGTGTACTCGCCTTCCGAGCGCGGCTTCGAGGCGGGCAGCCAGACCTGGGATACCGAGCCGGGAGCGACGTTCACGGCTGGCTGGGTCTCGGACCTGCGTGGCGGACGTCCGCTCGGCCTGACCCTGGGCTTCGGCGGCGGTCAGGCCAGCTTCTCGGTTCCCGCCGGGACCCCGGTCACCGCGATGGCGCCCGGCGAGAAGGCCCTGCTGGAGCCCGGCGCGGCCACCACGATCTTCGCCCGGTCCGGGCCGGACGGCGCCCTCGATGTCGGCACGATCGCGGTGGGCCGGCAGGGCGCCGTGCCTTCGTTCTGACCGAAGCTTTGCGCCGGTTGCGTCATCACTCCGCGCATCCGAGGCGCGCGCCGGCGCGCAGGCTGCGCTACACCGTCGTGCCATGACCGAGTCCGCCTTCCTCCTCGATCCGCGCCTCTCTGCCGACACCGTCGAGGTGGGCGACCTGACCCTCTGCCGCGTCCTGCTGATGGACGATGCCCGGTTCCCCTGGCTGATCCTGGTCCCGCGCCGCCCCGACGTCTCCGAGATCACGGATTTGTCCGAGGCCGATGCCGGGGCACTGTGGCGGGAGATCCGCATCGCCACCGGGGTGATGCAGGCGCTGTCGAAGCCCGACAAGGTCAATGTCGGGGCGTTGGGCAATGTCGTGGCGCAGCTCCACGTCCACGTCATCGGCCGGTTCCGCTCCGACCCGGCCTGGCCCGGGCCGGTCTGGGGCTTCGAGACCCGGAAGCCCTACCCGTTCCATGCCCGCGCCCAGCTGATCGAGCGCGCCGGCAGCTTGTTCTCCGCGGCCTGAACCCGAATGACCGATCCCCGCGACACCCTCGGCTTCGTCCGCAACCGCCTCGACCGGCACTCGGCCGAGCAGCCCGAGGAGGCGGTGCCTCCGTTCGACGCGCCGGACGCGCGCCTCGTCCTGATCTGCGGCGACCGGATCGTGCTGCGCGGGACCACCGCGCTGATCACCCCGGCCGAAGCGCCGCACCCGTCCGGCACGCGCATCTTCCTGGGCCATCGGGACGGAAGGCCGGTCTTCGCCGCGTCGGCACCGGCCGAGGCCGCGGAGGGTTTTGCCGCTGGCGAGACCCGTACCCTAGACCTGCGCGCCATCGCGACCGAAAACGCCGTCGAGGCCGAGGAGCTGGGCCTGCTGGCGGTAGCCAAGTCGATGCTCGATTGGCACGCCCGGCACGGCTTCTGCGCCAATTGCGGCACGGCCACCGTGGCGAAGGCCGGGGGCTTCCGCCGGGAATGTCCGTCCTGCAACGCCCACCATTTCCCCCGGGTCGACCCGGTGGTGATCATGCTGGTGCGCCGGGGCGAGACCTGCCTGCTCGGGCGCGGCCCACATTTCCGCCCGCACATGTATTCCTGCCTCGCCGGCTTCCTGGAGCCCGGCGAGACCATCGAGGACGCGGTGCGCCGGGAGGTGTTCGAGGAGACGCGGATCCGGGTCGGCGCGGTCACCTACCGGACCTCGCAGCCCTGGCCGTTCCCGTCCTCGCTGATGCTGGGCTGCGCCGCCGAGGCCCTCGACGGCGACATCGTCACCGATCCGAGCGAATTGGAGGACGCCCGCTGGTTCGACCGCGCCGCGGTCGCCGCCATGCTGGCCGGCACCCATCCCGAGGGCATCCAGTCCCCGCCGCCCATGGCGATCGCCAACTACCTGATGCGGGCGTTCGTGGCCGGCGAGACCTGAGCCACTCGCCGCTTCAGCCGATCGGAAACCGCCGGCGGCATCGACGGCGCTCAACGGTTCCGAGCGGTTCGGTACGCCTCATCCCCACCGCGCTTCCTCACGGCGACCACCGTCACGGTGATCGCCGCATCGCTGACTCGGTAGACCAAGCGGTGCCCGGAGGCGCGTCGATCCGCTTCATCTTGGCTTCCCAGGCGGCCGGAGGGGCCTTTTAGGCCATGACCCGATTGGGGTTGAGGATCGCGACCCGCTCGCCCTGCGCTGCGCTCGACACACCGGCCGGACCCTCCTCCAGATCCGACACGCTCAAAGCCCGGTTCGCCAGCACGGCTCGCATCGCGATCGTCGAGAGATTTCATTCCTCGGGGCGTAACGCGATGCCAGGATCAGTACCGACTTTCGACCCAGGACCGATCCGTCTCGGCCTCAGATCGCCAAACGCTCCGGCACCGTCTCGGGGGCCACCGCCGCCCGCGTCTCCGAAAAGGCCTCGCCGACCATCAGCAGCGCGGGCCCGTCGAGGCCCGCAGCCTCGACCCGGTCGGCAAGGTCGGCGGCGGTGCCGCGCAGCGAGGCCTGGTTCGGGCGGCTGACGTTGAAGACGAGGAGCGCCGGGGTCGCGGGCGCCAGCCCCTCGTCCACGGCCCGGGCCAGCAGCGCGCGGAGCGTGCGCTTGGGCATGTAGACCACCGTGGTGACGCTCGGATCGGCGAGGGCACCCCAGTTCAGGTCGTCCGGCAGGGCGCCGCGGCGGTCGTGGCCGGTGACGAATTGCAGACGGCGGGCAGCGTCGCGGTGGGTCAGCGACAGGCCCAGCGCGGCCGCGGCCCCCTGCGCGGCCGAGATGCCCGGCACTACGGTGACGGGAATGCCCGCAGCCCGGCAGGCATCAATCTCCTCGCCGGCCCGGCCGAACACCAGCGGATCGCCGGATTTTAGCCGCACCACCTGCTTGCCGGTGCGGGCCAGCTGAACCATCAGCGCGTTGATGTCGTCCTGGCGGCAGGACGGGCCGTGACCGGTCTTGCCGACCAGCATGGTCCGCGCCTCCCGGCGGGCATAGTCCAGGATCTCGGGGGCGACGAGGTCGTCGTACAGGATCACGTCGGCGTTGCGCAGCGCCCGCAGGGCCTTGAGCGTGAGCAGCTCCGCGTCGCCCGGACCGGCGCCGACGAGGCTCACCGCGCCGCCCTTCGGCGCCGCCTCAGTCTCCCCCAGCAGCTCGGCGAGGTCCTGTTGCGTCGGAGCGCGGTCCGGCTCCGCGAAGGCGCGATCGGTGAAGCGTTCCCAAAAGCTGCGTCGCTCACTGAACCCGTGGAACCGGGCGGTGACGCCGTCCCGCCAGTCGCGGGCGGCCCCGACCCAGCGACTGAACCCGCGCGGCAGCATCGCCTCGATCCAGGCGCGCACGGTCTGGCCGAAGACCGGCGCCGCGCCCTCCGTGGAGATGCCGACGACCAGGGGCGAGCGGTTGACGATGGCGCCGAACTTGACGTCGCACAGGTGCGGCCGGTCCACCGCGTTGACGATCGCGCCGGCGCCGCGGGCCGCGACTACGAAGGCGACGCAGTCGGCCTCGTCCTCCATGGCGCCGATGCAGAAGGCGGCCCCCCAGAGGTCGTCGGGTGTCCAGGCGCGCTCGTGAAGGGCCACGCTGCCGTCGACGATCTCGTCCGGCACCGCACGGAGCTCGTCGCTGGGCTGCGGCGCGTAGACGTCGACATGGGCGCCTGCGGCGGCCAGGACCTTCACTTTCCAAGGCGCCCCGCCCGAGGATCCGGCGAGCACCACCCGCTTGCCACGCAGGGGCACGAACACCGGCAGCACCGCCAGCGGCTCCAGGCCGGCGGATTGGGTCTCGCGGGGTGCGCGGGCCGCGCGCAGGAGGCTTGGGGTGTCGGTCACGAATCTATCCTGAGCCTACATCGTGCCGGTCATCCCAACCGACAACCTCATCCTGAGGTGCCGCGTCGCCGCTGCCGCTCCGCGCCCGCATCTCAGGATGAGAGGGGCTGGCGGGACGGGCCGATCCGTTCTCGATTGGGCATATATCAAAGAATCATGCGGCGCGGGCAGTCTGGCCGGGGAGCATCTTGCGGATCTCGGGGATGCAGGAGCCGCAATTCGTGCCCGCCTTGCAGGCCGCGCCCACCGCCGCGACGGATCCGGCCCCCGCCGCGATGGTCGCGGCGATCACGTCGGCACCGACCCCATGGCAGGCGCAGACCACCGGGCCGGCCGGCGCGGTGGCGGCACGGCCCGAGAGCAGGGCACGGCGCTCGGCCGCCTCGGGGGCCTCGATGGCGAACAGGGCCTTGGCCGTTTCCCAGTCCGGGCGGGCCTCCGCGGGGGCATAGGCGAGGCACGCGACCAGCCGCGCACCGTCGTAGACGGCGCAGCGGTAGCGGTCGCGGGCATGGTCGGCGTATTCGGCGAGTTCGTAGCCGGCGAGCGCCTCGCTCTGGATCAGCCCGCGGACCATCAGCGCCACGGCGCTGGAACTGGCCGCGGTGGCGAATTGTACGCCCCATCCGCCGGTGATCGCCGCCCGCGCCCACCACCAGCCCTCCGGCAGCGCCACCTGACGGCGCGACAGCAGGAAGCCCCGAGCCCGGTAGGCGACGGGCGCGATGGCGGCAGGCGTCGCCTTCAACTCGGGCTGGCCCGAGACCGGGTCCGGCACGCCGCGGACCAGGGCCCCGACCCGGGCCTTCGACGCGTGGGCGCTGCCCCAGTGCATCGGCATGAACAGGCAGCCCGGTACCACCGTGTCCGTGACCATCACCTCCAATTCGGCTTCGCCGTGCTCGGTCCACAGGCGGGCGATGCCGCCCTCGGTGAGGCCGAGGCCGGCCGCGTCGTCCGGATGCACCTCGACGAACGGCACGGCACGGTGCGCCGAGAGGCGCTGGCTTTTCCCGGTGCGGGTCATCGTGTGCCAGTGGTCGCGCACCCGGCCGGTGTTGAGCACGAACGGGAACGCCTCCGAGATCGCTTGCGCGAGGGCCGGTGGCTGCACCGCCACGAAGCGGGCGCGCCGGTCGAAGGTGTAGAACCGCCCGTCGCCGAACAGCCGGGCCTTGCCCTGCGGCGCGCCCCGCGGGCCGGAGCGCTTCGGGATCGGCCATTGCACCGGCAAGGCGCTCTCGTAGGCGGCGTCGCCGATGTCGGTGAGCGCGCCGAGATCGAAGTCGCGGGTGCCGTTGTTCTCGTAGGCCGAGAGCCCGGCATGCTCGCGGAACACCGCCGCCGCGGAGTCGAACGCGAAGGCCCGCCCGTGGCCGAGCCGGCGGCCGATGTCGGACAGCACCGCCCAGTCGGCCCGCGCCTCGCCTGGGGGCGCCAGGAACCGGCGCTGCCGGGAGATCCGCCGTTCGGAATTGGTGACCGTGCCGTCCTTCTCGCCCCAGGCGAGCGCGGGCAGCAGCACCGTAGTCTTGCCGAGACCCCGCACCGTGTCGGAATCGGCCATCACCTCGGAGACGACGTAGAGGTCGAGCCCGTCGAGGGCGTCGCGGATCACGTCGGCCCGCGGCATCGAGACCAGCGGGTTGGTGCCCATCACCCACAGGGCCTTGATCCTGCCCCGGCAGATCGCCTCGAACAGGGCCACCGTCTTCATGCCCTCGCCGGTGACGATCCGGGGCGCACCCCAGAACCGGCGAACCCGGTCCACCTCCTCGGGGGCGAAGTGCATGTGGGCGGCCAGCATGTTGGCCAGACCCCCGACCTCGCGGCCGCCCATGGCGTTGGGCTGGCCGGTGAGCGAGAACGGCCCCATCCCGGTCTCGCCGATGCGGCCGGTGATCAGGTGGCAGTTGATGATGCTGTTGCCCTTGTCGGTCCCCTGGGCCGACTGGTTCACACCCTGCGAGAAGGCGGTGACCACCCGGCGGGTGCCCGCGAACAGGTCGTAGAAGGCGGCGATGTCGGCGAGCGGTACCCCCGTCGCGGCGGCGACCGTCGCCACGTCCGGCGCGATGAGGCGGGCGCGATCCAGGGCGGCATCGAGCCCGGCGGTGTGGGCCTCCACGAAGGCCCGGTCGCGGAAGCCGTTATCCGAAAGGTGCACGAGCAGCCCCGAGAACAGCGCCACGTCGCTGCCGGGCCGGATCCCGAGGAACAGGTCGGCCTCCTGGCCGGTCTGGGTCCGGCGCGGGTCGATCACCACGAACTTGGTGCCCCGCCGGGCCTTGGCGTCGGCCATGCGGCGGAACAGCACCGGGTGGCACCAGGCGGCGTTGGACCCGACCATGACGATCAGGTCGGCCTCGTCCAAGTCCTCGTAGCAGCCCGGTACGGTGTCCGAGCCGAAGGCGCGGCGGTGGGCCGCCACCGCGCTCGACATGCAGAGCCGCGAATTGGTGTCGACATGCGGCGTGCCGATGAAGCCCTTCGCCAGCTTGTTGGCGACGTAGTAATCCTCGATGAGGAGCTGCCCCGAGAGGTAGAACGCGATCGATTCCGGACCGTGCGCCTCGGCCACCGCGCGCAGTTTTTCCGACACGGTCGACAGCGCCGCATCCCACGAGGCCTGGACGCCATCGACCTGCGGGTGGAGCAGGCGGTTCTCCAGCGACAGGGTCTCGCCGAGCGCCGAGCCCTTCGAGCAGAGCCGGCCGAAATTGGCCGGGTGCTCGGAATCGCCCGCGATCGCCGCGCCGCCGTTCCCGTCCGGGGTCGCGAGAACGCCGCACCCGACACCGCAATAGGGGCAGGTCGTCCGTACCGCCGGGTCTGCCACGGACAGGGTCATGGCTGAATCCTCGAAACTTCTGTGTTCGACGGCGGCCGCAAGGGGCGGGCCGCCTATTCCCTCCCCCGCAGAGGGGGGAGGGTTTCACGGGCTCAGTACACGTCGGCCTGGTAGCGGCCGGCTTTCTTGAGCGCGCCGAGATACGCCACCGCGTCCTCGGGGCTCTTGCCCCCGAACTGCGCCGCCACGTCGATGATCGCCCGCTCCACGTCCTTGGCCATGCGCTTGGCATCGCCGCAAACGTAGAAATGCGCGCCGCCTTCGAGCCACTTCCACAGGTCGGCGCCGTTCTCGCGCATCCGGTCCTGGACGTAGGTCTTCTCGCTGCCGTCCCGGGACCAGGCGAGCGACAGGCGGTTGAGCACCTTGTCGTCCTTCAGCGCGTTGAGCTCGTCCTTGTAGAAGAAGTCCGTGGCTTGGCGCTGGTGGCCGTAGAACAGCCAGTTGCGGCCGGGGGCGTTCGTGGCGGCGCGCTCGCGCAGGAACGACCGGAACGGCGCGATGCCGGTGCCGGGGCCGCACATGATCACGTCCTTGGACAGGTCCGCCGGCAGGGCGAAGCCGTGGGCCTTCTGGAGGTAGATCTTCACCTTGGTCTGCTCGGGCAGGCGCTCGCCGAGATGGGTCGAGGCCACGCCGAGCCGCAGCCGGGAGCGGTGGTTGTAGCGCACCGCATCGACGGTCAGCGAGACGCGTCCGGCATCCATCTTGGGCGAGGACGAGATCGAGTAGAGCCTCGGTTGAAGCTCGTCCAAAGCTTCCAAGAAGACCTCCGCGTCGGGCCGAGCGCCGGGGAACTTGTGCAGGGCGCCGAGCACATCGAGATAGGCGGCGTCCCCGTCCGGGTCCTCGCCAGAGGCCAGCGCCTGCGCCTTCTTGCGCGCCGCTCCCGAGGTGAGCAGCGACAGCAGCTGGTAGAGGTTGTCCGGCGCGGCGCCGAGCGCGTAGTCCTTGAGCAGGTGGTCGCGCAAGGTCTGGGTCCCGATCATCCGCTCGGGCCGGGCGCCGAGTTCGGCGATCACCGCGTCCACCAGAGCCGGGGCGTTGGCCGGGAACAGGCCGAGCGAATCGCCGGCCTCGTAGGTGATCGGCGTGCCGTCCAGGCCGATCTCGATGTGCCAGGTCTCCTTCTCGCCGCCCGGCTCGTTGAGTCGGCGGCGGGACAGGAACAGCGCCTCGACCGGGTTCTCGCGGCAGAAGCCCAGGGGGCCGAGATCGGCCGTTTGCTTCGGTGTGTCGCCCTTGGCCATCGGGGTCACGGGCGCGCCGCCGGCGGTGCCGAATTCCTCGTCCAGCTTCTTGAGCATGCGCAGGGTCTCCTTGCCGCCGGGCTGGCAAAGATTCAGGCGCTCCTCGTTCTTCAGGAAGATCGCGTTGGCGTAGTCGGCGCAGTTGTAGCCGCACTGGCCGCAATCCTGCTGGGCCATGGCGGCCATGAGTTTCTGCGGCTCGGGCCGGTCCTTGGCCATCGCCATCCGGTCGCCGATCGGCACGGAGGGGTCGTGCCAGGGCGCGTCGTCGTTGTCGGCCAGCTTGGGGCCGGCGGCGGGGGCCTCGCCCGGCGCGAGGGCTGTGGCTCCCGTCACGGCGGGGCCGAGCAGGGCGGCGAAGTAGCCGGAGAGCCACGAGCGCTGGTCGGCGTCGAACGGGGCGGTCTCGGGGATCAGGACGAGGGGGGGCGAGACGTGCTGGGTCATGCGGCGGCCTTCAGGGCGGGCTGTTCCTCGGCGGCGTCCCGCAGGGCTTCGGCGCCGGTGCGGGCGGTGAAGGATTGGAAGCTCTCGTCCGGGCCCTGCCGGCGGGCCAGATAGGTGCGCAGCAGCGCCTCGACCCGGAACGGCGCGTCCTCGGCCTTCACGGCCTTCCAGATCTCGGTGCCGATCTTCGGGTTCTCGGCGAAGCCGCCGCCGACCACGATGTCGTAGCCCTCGACGGTGTCTCCCTCCTCCGAGACGACCACCTTGGCGCCGATCAGCCCGATGTCGCCGATGTAGTGCTGGGCGCAGGAATGATGGCAGCCGGTGAGGTGGACGTTCACCGGCACGTCGAGCTCCGTCACCGTGCGCTCGACGTGGTCGGCGATGATCAGCGCGTGACCCTTGGTGTCGGAGGCGGCGAACTTGCAGCCCCGGGCGCCGGTGCAGGCGACGAGACCCGAGCGGATGCCGGCCGCTTTGATGGTCAGGCCGAGTTCGAGGATACGGCTCTCGACCTCCGCCACCCGCGCGTCCGGGACCCCGGAAAAGATGAAATTCTGCCAGACGGTGAGGCGGATCTGGCCGTCGCCGCAGTCGCGGGCGATCTCGGCCAGCGCCCGGACCTCGTCGCTGGTCATCTTGCCGACCGGCAGGACCACGCCGATCCAGTTGAGGCCGGGCTGCTTCTGGGCGTGGACGCCGACATGGGCGAACCGGTCGGTGGGCCGGCGCGGCGCCACGTGGGCCGGATCGACCCGGTCGAGCTTGCGGCCGAGCTTCTCCTCGACGGCGGCGAGGTACGCGTCGAAGCCCCAGGCGTCGAGGACGTACTTCATCCGGCTCTTGTTGCGGTTGGTCCGGTCGCCGTTCTCGATGAACACCCGGATGATCGCGTCCGCGACCACATTGCAGTCTTCGGGCTTGAGCACGATGCCGGTGTCGCGGGCGAGGTCCCGGTGGCCGGAGATGCCGCCGAGCACGAGGCGCATGTAGACGCCCGCCGCCACCGCGGCCCCGTCCAGCACCTCGATCGCCTGGAAGCCGATGTCGTTGGTCTCCTCCAGGGTCGGCATGACGCCGCCGCCGTCGAAGGCGACGTTGAACTTGCGGGGCAGGCCGTAGAGCGAGCGGTCGTTGATGATCCAGTTGTTCCAGGATTTCGCCAGCGGGCGCGTATCCAGCAGCTCCTGGGTGTCGATGCCGGCGGTCGACGAGCCGGTGACGTTGCGGATGTTGTCGGCGCCCGAGCCGCGGGCGGTCAGGCCGATATCCACCAGCCCGTCGAGGAACGGCTGGGCGTGTTCGGGGCCGATCTCGCGGACCTGGAGGTTGGCCCGGGTCGTCACGTGGACGTAGCCGCCGCCGTGCCGGTCGGCGAGGTCGGCGACGCCTGCGAACTGCCAGTGGTGCAGGATGCCGTTGGGGATCCGCAGGCGCGCCATGTAGCTCACCTGGTTCGGCGCCACCCAGAACAGGCCGTGGTAGCGCCAGCGGAAATTGTCCTCGGGCTTGGGCGGCTTGCCGGCGGCGGCGTCCGCGATCAGCCGGTTATGGCCGTCGAACGGGTGCTCGGCGCGCTTCCACTTCTCTTGCTCGCAGAGCTTGCCGCCGTCCTTGACGGTCTTGTCCTGCGCCTTGAGGTGGATCGCGTCCGGCCCGATGGGCTCGGCCGGCGCCGGCGGGCCCTGCCCGATCGCGAGGCCGCCGGTGAGGCGGGCCGCGGCCACGCCGGAGGCGAACCCTTCGAGGTAGCGCTTCTGCTCGGGATTGAAGCCGTCCGGGGCGGTCTGTGGGGTGGTCTCGGCCATCTGCGCCTCCCTGGATCGCTCGCCGCCGAAGTGAACGCCGGTCCGGCGTAAGCGAGCGTGTCAAATCAAAGGCTTAGTACCCCCGGCCGATCGGCCGGGAACCTAAGCGGCGAGCGGCTCGGGCACCGGGCGCCCGAACATCAGGTCGTCGACGTTCCCGACCGGATCGCCGGAGCGGATCAGGCCCTTGCAGGCGCCCTGCTCGGCGATGTCGCCGACGAACACGGCACCGATCAGTCTGCCCTCTCGCACCAGCAGCTTGCGGTAGAGCCCGGCGCCGGGATCGGAGAGGACGATCGCCTCGGCATCTTCGGGGGTGTCCACGAGGCCGGCGGAGAAAACCGGGAGGCCCGAGACCTTGAGGCTGGTGGCAAGCGAGGTGCCGGCATAGGCGGCGCTCTCGCCGGCGAGGTGCCGGGCCAGGATGTCGGCCTGCTCGTAGGCCGGCTCGACCAGCCCGTAGATCAGGCCGCGATGCTCGGCGCATTCCCCGAGGGCGAAGATGTTGGCGTCCGATGTGGTCATCCGGTCATCGACCTTGATGCCGCGGCCGATTTCCAGCCCCGCCCCCTGGGCCAGGGCAACAGAGGGGCGCACCCCCACCGACATCACCACCATGTCGGCCGGGAGCACGGTCCCGTCGGCCAGGATCAGGCGCTCGACCCTGCCGTCGCCCTCGACCCGGGCGGTGTCGGCCTTGAGCAGCACCCGCACGCCGCGGGCCTCCATGGCCCGCTTCACCAGCCCGGCTGCGTGGTGGTCGAGCTGGCGCTCCATCAGCCGATCCATGACGTGGAGAAGGGTCGTGTCGACCCCCAGACGCGCCAAGCCGACCGCAGCTTCCAGCCCGAGCAGGCCGCCGCCGATGACGATCGCCCGGGCGTGCTGCACGGCGGCCTTGCGGATCGCCGCCACGTCAGCGAGGTCACGGAACGTGATCACCCCGGGAAGGTCCATCCCGGGCTTGGGCAGGCGGATCGGCAGCGATCCCACCGCCAGCACGAGCTTGTCGAAGGGCAGGACGTGGGTCTCTCCCACGATCGCCAGCCCGTTCTCGCGATCGATCTGGGTGACCGGGGCTCCGGTGATCAGGCGAATTCCGTGGGCCGCGTACCAGTCCAGGCCGCGGAAGTCGCAGGCCGCCTCTTCGACTTCGCCGCCCAGCAGCGAGGAGAGCAGGACCCGGTTATAGGCGGCCTTCGGCTCGGCGCCGACGCAGGTCACGTCGAACCGGCCAGGCGATCCTTCGGTCAGGCGCTCGAGGAAGCGGAGCGAGGCCATGCCGTTGCCGACGACGACGAGCCGCTCGCGTGGGAGACCGGTCTCGGCGCGAGTATCGTGTGCGCTGGTATCCATTGGGGATGTCGCCATCTCTCGATCGCGTCGGGGACCTCGATTGCAGGATCGTCGGCGGACCGCCCACGAAAAAGCCGCTGCCGGTTATCCCCCAGGGCAGGCTTGAACCCGCAGGAGAACCGGATCAGCGGCCTCGCTGACGGCGCTGCCCGTCGCCATTGACGGACGCGAGCTATCAAGCAGATCTCATGCCAATCAGGATCCGAATCGGTAAGGTGTTGTCATGACGCTTGAAATCGCGGCGGCCCATGGGGCCTAGTACGCCGGAGCGCATCGCATCGCACTGCACAAAAAGTGGGCTGGTGGTCGCTTAAACGATCAGCGCTGTGGCAGTGGAACTGGCGTCCGAGCTGCCTTCAAACACGAGCGCAGACGGCAGCAGGATCGCACTGCACGCTCATTGCGAGCACGGCGAAGCAATCGAGGAACCCTATACGCTCGTAGCGGGAGCGAACTCGGATTGCTTCCCTCTACTCGGTGAGACGGAGAAACAGGAACACGCCGATCGGATCGGATTACATGCCGTGTTCGACTCGGATCTCAGATCAGTGTCGAGAGCATCGCCAGCAGGCCCAGCGTCGGCATGGCGCCGGCCACGAGCACCCAATACCAGGACGGAACACCGCCGGGACGGCGGTTGTCGTTGCTCGCGCGCGGAGCCTTGGCGCCGCGGCGAACATAGCGTCGAAGCTCGATCCGGCTGCGCGGATGCGATGTCGACGATTCGGTATCGAGTTTACGGCATCCGGGCATGGCGTAGTCACAACGGCCGAGACCCGGCAACGTTCCGCGATCTGCCGCATCCCGGCAATGGGCGAATGACGAAATCCGCGTGATGTCTGCTGCCACTCAGAGCGCTGTCGCGGCCCGGTAGAGGTCGGGCCTGTAGATGGCCGCCGCTTCGGCATCCGGGTGTCTCCCCGGCGGTAATTGCTGCGAGGCGGCCATCTGCGTCACGAGCCACCGCGCGGCCTCGGGCCGCGGCTCCTGCACGTCGGCGCCGAGGTCGAGACGGCCCGGCATCGGCCGCGTCGCGCCGGCCGCGTCCAGGATCGCATCGCCCGTGAAGCCCCGGGCCACGAGGTCGACGTCGAGGTCGAGATAGGTCCGGTGCGCCAGGCAATGGATCAGGTCGGTGCGGTTGGCCGGGTCCGCGCACCATTGGCCGGCCCGCGCCACCGCCCGGACGAGGGGCAGTAGCGCGTCGTCGAGCCGGCCCGACACGGCCAGGACCTTCTCGGGGGCGTCCGGTGCGAGGTCGCAACCGAGCGCCGCAATCCGCCCGTGGCCGGCCGCCACCGCGACATCGTTCCAGGGCGCGCCCGCGCAGTAGCCGTCGACCAGGCCGCGGGCCAGGGCCTCGACGCTGTGCTGGGGTGGGACCACGACCGTGCGGAAGGCCGACGGGTCGAGGCCGCTGGCCTCGGCGAACAGCCGCAGCTGATAGCTGTGGCAGGAGAACGGATGCACGGTCCCGAGCGTCAGCGGCTGGCCCGCGTTCCGGCGCTCGACCGCCACCCGGGCGAAGGCCCGGGCCACATCCGTCAGGGCCTCGCTCGCCGGGCCCATCGCGGCCCAGAGCCCGCGCGACACCGTGATGGCGTTGCCGTTGGCGCTGAGCTGCAGCGGGACGACGAGGTCGGAGGGCGGTCCCGACAGGGCGAGCCGGCTCGCCAGCGCCAGCGGCGCCAGCATGTGGGCGCCGTCGAGATGGCCCAGCGCGAGGCGGTCGCGCAGGGTCGCCCAGGACGGCTCGGCCGAAAGGTCGAGTTCCAGTCCCTCGGCCCGGGCGAAGCCGAACGCGTGCGCCACGATCAGCGGCGCGGCATCGCAGAGCGGGACGTAGCCGAGCTGAAGCCTCATCCGAGCAGGTCCGCCGTGGTGACGATGGCCCGGGCGATGTCGGCGATCTTGCGCTTCTCGTTCATGGCCTTGCGTCGCAGCTGCTTGTAGGCCTCGTCCTCGGTCAGCCCCTTCAAGTTCATCAGGATGCCCTTGGCGCGCTCGATCAACTTGCGGTCGGCCAGTTCGCCGCGGGCCTCCGACAATTCGCGCTGGAGCCGCGCGAAGGCGTTGAAGCGCAGGATCGCGATATCGAGGATCGACTTGATCCGCTCCGCCCGCAGCCCGTCGACCACGTAGGCCGAGATGCCGGCGTCGACCGCCGCTTGCATCATGGTGGTGTCCGAGCGGTCGACGAACATCGCCACCGGCCGCTCGACTTGCCGAGAGACCCCGGACATCTGCTCCAGGATGTCCCGGCTGGGGCTCTCTAGGTGGATCACCACCACGTCGGGCTTGAGGGCGGTCACCCGCTCCAGAAGGTCGACGGTATCGGGAATCACCACGATTCGACCGATGCCGGCCGCGCGCAAGCCCTCCTCCAGGATCGCCGCGCGGGCGCGGCTCGGGTCGATCACGGCGACGGTGAGGTTGGATTCGGTCATCGGGGCCCGGTCGGGCGGGACTTCTCGAGAGGGCGACCCGGTTCGGGCGCTCCGGCCAAGCAAGGCATATGCCCCGCAGCTGTCGCCAGGGTTACCGCCGCGCAAAGAAACGGTCCAGCTTCCGCCGCAATGCTGGGGGCATTCTTGCGTCGTCGGAACTAGCGCGGGGGTGGTGAAACGGATGCGCAGGCCAGACCCGCTTGCCCTCACGGACGCCGCCACCGGCCGCGTGTCGATGCCGTTCCTGCCGACGTTGGTCGTTGTGGGGATCCTGGGCGTCGCGTCCCTCTACTGCCCGTCGTCGCAGCTGACGCCGCCGCCGGAGGCCCGCGCCGAGCTCGTCGCGCCCGAGGCTCCGTCGCCCACCGCGTTCGTCAAAGCCGCGCCGGTGTCCGTGCCGGTCCGCCGCCCGGCCACCGTGGCCTTCGCCGAAGTCTATCCCCTGGTCCCGACGCAGCCGGCCCGGCCGGCGTTCGCGGCCCGGGCGACGTCGCATATCGCGATCGCAGGCCGCCATGCCTGCCCCGGGCGCCGCTGCCCGGAGATGCCCCAGCGCATGACCGATCCGCTGGCCGCCGCCCGTGCGGAGACCATCGATTCGGATGAGGCCGGGCTGCTGCCCCCCGCCGCCCTGCCCTTCGCGGCCTCCGTGGTCGAACGGCTGACGCCCGCCGCCCGCGTCGTCGGCGATGCGGCCAACCTGATGCGCGACGGGGCGGCCGCCGTGCAGGGATCTGTCGCCCTGGTGGTGGCCGACTGCCTGCGCTGACGCGCTCGCAACTCCGTCCGTACGACACGGCATTCCACTCTACTCGCCGCGCCTCCGGCTCTGGACCTCGCAACCGGGCGTCCTAGGTGCGTTGCAGCGGATGGCCGGGGGATTCCGGCCACGCGGGAGCCGGGGCCGTATGGCTGCACGCATCGAGGATTATGCGCTCGTCGGGGATTGCCGCAGCGCCGCGCTGATCAGCCGGCAGGGCAGTGTCGACTGGCTGTGCTGGCCGCGCTTCGACGCCGCCGCCCTGTTCACCAGCCTGCTCGGGACCGAGGCTCACGGATTCTGGAAGATCTATCCCGAGGCCGAGCATGTCGAGACCAGCTGGGCCTACCGTCCGGGAAGCCTGGTGCTGGAGACCCGGCACACGACGCGGCAGGGCGAGGTCCTGGTCACCGATTTCATGCCGGTTGGCGACGGCGCTCACTTGGTGCGCCTAATCGAGGGGGTTCATGGGCGCGTCGCCATGCGCATGGAGATGGCGGTGCGATTCGACTACGGCTCCGCGGTGCCGTGGGTCTCGCGCTCGGAACTGGGCGACCTGCGCGCAGTGTCCGGCCCCCACAAGGTCGTGCTGCGCACCGATGTCCACTTGAAGGGCTCGGACGCGCAGACGACGCTATCCGAGTTCACCGTCCATGCCGGCGAACGCTGCCGCTTCGTCCTGAGCTACGGCGCCTCGCACGAGGACGACCCGCATCCGATCGAGCCGCTCAAGACCCTCGAAGCCACCGATCAGGTCTGGCGCGACTGGTCGAGCCGCTGCGCCGGCGGCACCGCCTGGGACCGGATGCTGCAACGCTCGCTTCTGACCCTGAAGGCGCTGATCTACGAGCCCACCGGCGGCATCGTCGCCGCGCCGACCGCGTCCCTGCCCGAGGGCCTCGGCGGCGAGCGCAACTGGGATTACCGATTCTGCTGGCTGCGCGACTCGACGCTGACGCTGATCGCGTTGATGGATGCCGGCTACATCGACGAGGCGCGCGATTGGCTCGCCTGGCTGCTGCGGGCGGTGGCCGGCAACCCGGAGCAGGCGCATATCCTGTACGGCATCGGCGGCGAGCGGCTGCTGCCGGAGATCGAGCTCGACTGGCTGCCCGGCTACGAGAACTCCAAGCCCGTGCGGATCGGCAACGCCGCGGCCTCGCAGTTCCAGATCGACGTCTACGGCGAATTGTTCGACGCGCTCTACCAGGCCCATGCCCGCGGCCTGCCGATCAGCAAGGATGGCCTCCGGGTCGGGCTGGCGATCCTGGGCCACCTCGAGAAGGCCTGGCGCTTGCCCGACGAGGGCATCTGGGAGGTGCGCGGCGGCTCGCGCCACTTCACCCACTCGAAGGTGATGGCCTGGGTCGCCTTCGACCGGGCCCTGCGCATGCACGAGATGCACGAATCCGGCGCCACCGAGGGGCAAGCCGTGCGCTGGCGCGCGCTCCGCGACGAGATCCACGCAGAGGTCTGCGCGAAGGGCTTCGACGCCGAACTCAACAGTTTCGTGCAGTCGTACGGATCGAAGGCGCTGGATGCGAGCCTGCTGCTCATCGCCCATACCGGCTTCCTGCCGCAGGACGATCCCCGGGTGGTCGGCACCGTCGCGGCGATCGGCAAGGGACTGATGCGGGACGGCTTCATCCTCCGCTACGAGACGCAGGGGCAGACCACCGACGGCCTGTCCGGCAACGAGGGGGCGTTCCTGCCCTGCACGTTCTGGTATGCCGACAACCTGATCGGCCTCGGCCGGCGGGACGAGGCGCGGGCGATCATCGAGCGCCTGATCGGGATCTGCACCGATCTCGGCCTCGTCAGCGAGGAATACGACGTGCATGCCAAGCGCCTTGTGGGTAACTTCCCCCAGGCATTCACCCATGTGGCGCTCGTCAACACGCTGCTCAGCTATACGCGCGGCGAAGGGCCGGCGGATCGGCAGGGTGGTAAGGCCAACGGAGCCCCTCCCGCCGTCCTGCGGCAGCGTGAAGCCGACAAGCGGCACGCAAGAGGCGAACTGGAAGACGCGACATCATGAGCGGCGCTGATACTCCCGCCAAGGCGGCCCTCGCTGAGATCGATACGCTCAGCATCAACACCATCCGAACGCTCGCCATCGATGCGGTGCAGAAGGCGAATTCCGGCCATGCGGGCGCGCCTATGGGCCTCGCCCCGGTCGCCTACACGCTGTGGAACCGCTACCTCCGCTACGACCCGGCCCATCCGCACTGGCCGAACCGCGACCGCTTCGTGCTGTCCTGCGGTCACGCGTCGATGCTGCTCTACGCCCTGCTGCACCTGGCCAACGTCGCGGAGAGCGACGGCGGCAACGCGGCGGCCGTGACGCTGGACGAGATCAAGAAATTCCGGCAGCTCGACAGCCGCACCCCGGGGCATCCCGAGTACCATTTCACCACCGGCGTCGAGACGACCACCGGGCCGCTGGGCCAGGGCGTGGCCAACTCGGTCGGCATGGCGATCGGCGGCCGCTTCCTCGGCCAGCACCTCAACCGGCCCAATCTGCCGCTGTTCGACTACAACGTCTACGCGATCTGCTCGGACGGCGACCTGATGGAGGGCGTCGCCTCGGAGGCCGCCTCGCTCGCCGGCCACCTGCGGCTGGCCAACCTCTGCTGGATCTACGACGACAACACCGTCACCATCGAGGGCCACACCGAACTCGCCTTCGGTGAAGAGGTCGCCACCCGGTTCCTGGCCTATGGCTGGCAGGTGCTGCGGGTCGCCGACGCCAACGACGTGCACGCGATCGCCGGCTCCGTCGAGACGTTCCTGGCCACCAACGACCGGCCGACCCTGATCGTCGTCAAGTCGGTGATCGGCTACGGCGCCCCGAAGAAGCAGGGCACGTCGAAGGCGCACTCGGACGCGCTGGGCGAGGAGGAGGTCAAGGGTGCCAAGCGGGCCTACGGCTGGCCTGAAGACGCGCAGTTCCTGGTGCCGGACGGCGTGCACGAGAACTTCCGCGACGGCATCGGCAAGCGCGGCGCCGCGCTCTACGATGCCTGGCAGGATTTGCTGTCCAAGGCCCGGGAGGCCGATGCCGACCACGCCGAGGATCTCGACGCCCTGCTGGAAGGCCGCCTGCCCGACGGCTGGGACAAGGACATCCCGGTGTTCGAGCCCGACGCGAAAGGCCTCGCCACCCGCGAATCGTCCGGCAAGGTGCTCAACGCCATCGCGCAGCACGTGCCGTTCCTGCTCGGCGGCTCGGCCGACCTGGCCCCGTCCAACAAGTCGAACCTGACTTTCGAGGGCGCCGGCTCGTTCGGGCCGTTCTCGCCCGGCGGGCGCAACCTGCATTTCGGGGTGCGCGAGCACGCCATGGGCTCGATCGTGAACGGGCTCGGGCTCTCCGGCCTGCGGGCCTATGGCGCGACCTTCCTGGTGTTTGCCGACTACATGCGGCCGCCGGTCCGGCTCGCCTCCCTGATGGAGCTGCCGATCTTCCACATTTTCACGCACGATTCGATCGGCGTGGGTGAGGATGGACCGACCCACCAGCCGGTCGAGCAGCTGCTGTCGCTGCGTTGCATCCCGGGTCTCGTCACCCTGCGCCCGGCCGACGCGAACGAGGTCGCCGAGGCCTACCGGGTCATCTTCTCGCTCAAAGACCAGCCGGCCGTGCTGGCGCTCTCGCGCCAGCCGCTGCCGACGATGGACCGGACCAAGTTCGGCGCGGCCTCCGGCACCGCCAAGGGTGCCTACGTGCTGGCCGACAGCGACGGGACGCCCGACGTGATCCTGATCGGCACCGGGTCCGAGGTGCAGCTCTGCGTCGGCGCCTACGAGACGCTGAAGGCCGAGGGCGTGAAGGCCCGGGTGGTCTCGATGCCGTCCTGGGACCTGTTCGAGCGCCAGGACCAAGCCTACCGGGATTCCGTGCTGCCCCCCGCCGTCAAGGCGCGGGTGACCGTGGAGCAGGGCAGCATCATCGGCTGGGACCGCTACGCCGGAACCGAGGGCACGGTCATCGGCATGGATACGTTCGGCGCCTCGGCCCCGATCAAGGATCTCCAGACCAAGTTCGGCTTTACCCCCGAGAAGGTGCTGGAAGCAGCTCGGGCGCAGCTCGCCAAGCACAAGCGATAACGCGTGACCCCTCCCCTCTGCGGGGAGGGATCAGGGGTGGTGGTGGTTCATACGGAACCGCCGAGCCTCATCCGGCACCACCCCCACCTCCAACGCGTCCCCACGAGGGGGAGGCGAGCAGGGCGTGAGTAGGGAAGGACGAGGAACCGACATGAACGCGCTCAAGGCCCTGCACGACGAACAGGATCAGGCGGTTTGGCTGGACTTCGTGGCCCGCGGCTTCGTCCAGAAGGGTGAGCTGAAGCGCCTCGTCGAGGAGGACGGCCTGCGCGGGGTGACGTCCAACCCGTCGATCTTCGAGAAGGCGATCGGCCACTCGGACGAGTACGATGCCAGTCTGAAGGCCGTGCAGGAGACCGGCGACAGCCGCGTCATCGACCTCTACGAGGGCCTGGCCATCGCCGACATTCAGGCTGCCGCCGACGTGCTCCGCCCGGTCTACGAGTCAAGCGACGGGGCGGACGGCTACGTCAGCCTCGAAGTCTCGCCCTACCTGGCGCTCGACACCGAGGCGACGCTGACCGAGGCGCGGCGCCTGCACAAGGCGGTCGCCCGCGACAACCTGATGGTGAAGGTGCCCGCCACCCCGGAGGGCATCCCGGCGATCCGGCAGCTCACGGCCGAGGGCATTTCGATCAACGTGACGCTCCTGTTCTCGCAGGAGGCCTACGAGGCGGTGGCCCGCGCCTTCGTCGACGGGCTCGACGCGCGGGCGAAGGCCGGCCACGACGTCTCGAAAATCGCCAGCGTGGCGAGCTTCTTCATCAGCCGGATCGACGTGCTGGTGGACAAGCTGCTCGACGAGAAGATCGCCCAGGCCAACGACCCCGACGAGAAGGCGGCACTCGGCCAGCTCAAGGGCAAGGTCGCGATCGCCAACGCCAAGCTGGCCTACCAGCGCTACCGGACGATTTTTTCCGAGGCGACCTGGACGTCGCTGTCGGAGAAGGGCGCCAAGGCGCAGCGGCTGCTTTGGGCCTCGACGGGCGTGAAGAACAAGGCCTATCCCGACGTGCTCTACGTCGAGGAGCTGATCGGGCCTAACACCGTCAACACCATGCCGCCTGCCACCATGGACGCGTTCCGCGACCACGGCACCGTGCGGGCGACGATCGAGGAGGACGTGCCGGGCGCCGAGGCGGTCATGACCCGCCTCGCCCGGGCCGGCATCGACATCGAAAAGGTCGCCGAGCAGCTGGTGAAGGAGGGCGTGCAGCTCTTCATCGACGCCGCCGACGACCTGCTCGGCGCGGTCGCCGGCAAGCGTGCGGCGCTGCTCGGCCAGCGCCTCGACGGCCAGAGCCTCGTGATGGACGACAGCCTCGCCGCAGAGGCGAAGAAGACCGTCGAATCCTGGCGGGCGAGCGGCGCCATCCGCCGGCTCTGGGCCGGGGACGCGACGGTCTGGTCCGGCCACGACGAGGCCAGCTGGCTCGGCTGGCTGCACATCGTCGAGGAGGAGCTGGCGAAGGCCGAAGACTACGCCGCCTTTTCCGACTGGGTGAAGCAGGAAGGCTTCACCGACGCCGTGGTGTTGGGGATGGGCGGCTCCAGCCTCGGCCCCGAGGTGCTGAGCCTGACCTACGGACAGCGCGAGGGCTTCCCGAAGCTCCAGGTCCTCGACTCGACCCATCCGGACCAGGTGCGCGCCCTGGAGGCGAGCATCGACCTCGGCCGGACCCTGTTCATCGTCTCGTCCAAGTCCGGCTCGACGCTGGAGCCCAACGTTTTTCGCGATTATTTCCTGGGGCGCGTGAAGGAGACTCTGGGCGACCGGGCGGGCGATCACTTCGTCGCCGTGACCGACCCGGGCTCGGACATGGAGCGCGCCGCTCAAAGAGATAAGTTCAAGAAAATCTTCTACGGCGTGAAGCAGATCGGCGGGCGCTACTCGGTGCTGTCGGCCTTCGGGCTGGTGCCGGCCGCCGCCTTGGGCCTCGACGTGAAGGCGTTCTTGGAGACGGCTCGGATCATGGTTCGCTCCTGCGGACCGGTGGTGCCGCCCGCGCAGAACCCGGGCGTGCTGCTCGGTGCCGCGATGGGCGCGGCGGGTCTCGCCGGACGCGACAAAGTCACGATCATCGCCTCGCCGGGGATCGACAGCTTCGGCGCCTGGGCCGAGCAGCTCATCGCCGAATCGACCGGCAAGCAAGGCAAGGGCCTCGTGCCGGTGGACGGCGAGCCGGCGAGCGTCCCAGCGGTCTACGGCCGCGACCGGTTCTTCATCTACCTGCGCCTCGACGGTCAGGCTCAGGAGGCACAGGACGAGGCCCTGCGCGCCCTGGAGCGCGATGGACACCCGATCGCCCGGATCACCCTCGATTCGATCGAGCAGCTACCGCAGGAATTCTACCGGTTGGAGATGGCGACCGCCGTCGCCGGCGCGGTGCTCGGCATCAACCCGTTCGACCAGCCCGATGTCGAGGCCAGCAAGATCGAGACGAAGAAGCTGTTCTCGGAAGCGGAAGCGAGCGGCGCCCTCCCCGACGAGACGCCGCTGTTCGAGGACGACGCGATCGCCCTCTACGCCGACCCGAAGAATGCTGCGGCCTTGCCGCAGGCCACCGAGGGCCTGGAGGCGGCGCTTAAGGCGCAGATCGCCCGCCTGAAGGACGGTGACTATCTCGGGCTCCTGGCCTACGTCCCGCGCAACCCGAAGGCCGCCGGCATTCTGCAGGAAGCCCGGCTCGCCGTGCGCGACGCCCGGAAGGTCGCGACCTGCCTGGAATTCGGGCCGCGGTTCCTGCACTCGACCGGGCAGGCCTACAAGGGCGGCCCGGATACCGGCGTGTTCCTGCAGATTACCTCGGCCCCCTCAGAGGACCTGCCGATTCCCGGCCGGGCGCTGGGCTTCAGCACCGTGGTGGCCGCCCAGGCGCGGGGCGACTTCGCGGTGCTGGCCGAACGCGGCCGCCGTGCCCTCCGGGTCCACATCAAGGGCGATCTCGACGCCGGGCTGAAGCGCGTGGCGGCGGCGCTCACGGCGGCAGTGGATTAGGCGCCGGTTCTCTCCTTCCCCTTGCGGGGAGGAACCGGAGGTGGAGGTGATTCCGGATGAGGCTCAGCGGTCCCGTCTGAACTGCCCCCACCCCTGACCCCTCTCCGCAAGGGGGAGGGGAAACCCCGAGGAGATGACGACAATGCAACTCGGCATGATCGGCCTCGGCCGGATGGGCGGCAACATCGTCCGGCGCCTCCTGCGCGACGGGCACACGGCCGTGGTCTTCGATCAGAACCCGGCGGCTTTGGCCGCGCTGGTCGAGGCCGGCGCGGTCGGCGCGTCGAGCCTGGAGGATCTGGTCTCCAAGCTGGAAGTGCCGCGCACCGCCTGGGTGATGCTGCCGGCCGGCGCGATCACCGAGGAGGCGGTCAAGACGCTGGGCGGCCTGATGCAGTCCGGCGACTGCATCATCGACGGTGGCAATTCCTTCTACGGCGACGACGTGCGCCGGGGGCTGGAATTGAAGGAGAAGGGCCTGCACTACGTCGATGTCGGCACATCGGGCGGCGTCTGGGGCCTGGAGCGCGGCTACTGCATGATGATCGGCGGCGATACCGAGACCGTCGACCGCCTCGACCCGATCTTCAAGACCCTGGCGCCGGGCATCGGCGACATCCCGAAGACCCCCAACCGCGACGGCCGCGACCCGCGCGCCGAGCAGGGCTACATCCATGCCGGGCCCACCGGCGCCGGCCATTTCGTCAAGATGGTCCATAACGGCATCGAGTACGGCCTGATGCAGGCCTATGCCGAGGGCTTCGACATCCTGAAACACGCCAATGCGGACGCGCTTCCGCCTGAGCGGCGCTTCGACCTGAACATGGGCGACATCGCCGAGGTCTGGCGACGCGGCAGCGTCGTCTCGTCCTGGCTGCTCGACCTGACCGCCCAGGCGCTGGCCGGCGACGAGAGCCTCCACGACTTCTCCGGCTACGTCGAGGATTCCGGCGAGGGCCGTTGGACGATCAACGCTGCCATCGAGGAGAGCGTCCCGGCAACCGTGCTGTCCGCCGCCCTGTACCGCCGCTTCCGCTCGCGCGAGCAGGAGAGCTACGCCGACAAGCTGCTCTCGGCCATGCGCAAGGGGTTCGGCGGCCACCAGGAGCCCAAGAAGTCCTGAAGCCAAGAACTCCTGATCCCAAAGAATCCCGAGGCGCCGATGAGCCTTCCCACCGGAACCCATGTCCTGCCCGATCCGCAGGCGGTCGCCCGCGAGGCGGCCGAGCGGCTGATCGTGGCCTGCGGCGAGACCGACGCCGAGCGGATCGCGCTCTGCCTGGCCGGAGGCTCGACCCCGAAGGTGCTCTACGGCCTGCTCGCCGGCCCGAACTACGCCGCCCGGGTGCCGTGGGAGAGGATCCACTGGTTCTTCGGCGACGACCGCGTGGTCCCCTGGGACGATGAGCGCAGCAATGTCCGGATGGTCCGCGAGGCGTTCGGGCACGGCTCCCGGATCCCCTCGACCCACCTGCACTTCATCCCGTCCGACGCGGGCGTGGAGGCCGGAGCCCGGGCCTACGAGCGGACCCTGCTGGACTTCTACGGGGCCGACAGCCTCGATCCCGCCCGGCCGCTGTTCGACCTGGTGCTGCTCGGCCTTGGCGAGGACGGGCACACGGCTTCCCTGTTCCCGGGCAAGCCGGCCGTCGCCGAGACCGACTGCCTGGTCGCCCCCGTGCCCGAAGCCGGGCTGGCGCCCTTCGTGCCGCGGATCAGCCTGACCCTGCCGGCCCTGGCCTCCTCACGGCACGTCCTGTTCCTGGTCACGGGCGCCGGCAAGCGCGAGGCCCTGGCTCGGATCGCCGACGGGGAGGACCTGCCGGCAGGCCGGGTCACCAGCGTGGGCGACGTGGCCTGGCTGCTCGACGCCGCGGCGGCGCCGTAGGCGGTGATCCGGCGTTACGGTCTGGCAAGGCCGATGCGCTAGGACGGCCTGCCTGCGACGCGACGCGGATCCCGCTGCCTCTCGGGTCGGGGGCATGCCACGAAGAGCCAGATGCGCGCGGGCATCGTCGTCCTTTACACCGACCAGCCCGGCCGCCGCGGCGAACTCCTGCGCGTGCTCGGAGACATTGCCCCCTGCACGGTGCTGAACGCGGCCGCGATGCCGCCCCCCGGCCCCTGCCTCGCCCTGGTGGCGGATGTCGACCTGCTGCAGCCCTCCCCGCTCATCGGCCTTCGGACCCTGATCGCCGCCGCCCCGGCCCTCCCGCGGGTGTTCCTGATGCGCAGCATGGGCGCACGCAGCCTGTCGGCGGCGCGCGGGCTCGGGGCGGGCCTCTGCCTCCCCGTGGATACGCCGGCCGAGACAGTGGCCGAGGCCCTGCTGGCGCAGCTGCCGCCCGTGCCCGGGGAGGTGCCGAAGCCGGGCGGGCGCGTCGGGACGCCCCTCGTCGTCCAGGCCGCCGACAAGGCCGGCGCCGTCATCGCCGACCTGCTCGACGCCGCGCGAGCCTCCGGATCGGTCGATGCCGCCCTGGTCGACGACGGCCTTGAGCCGATCCTCGGGGCGATCGGCCAGGGCGGCCTCAACGCCTGGCTCGACACGGTCCGCGCCTACGACGACGCGACCTATCAGCATTGCCTTCTGGTAGCCGGCCTCGCCGCGACCTTCGCGATCGACCTCGGCTTCTCCGACGCCGACCGCCATCAACTCGTGCGCGCCGCCCTCGTGCACGATGTCGGCAAGGCCAAGATTCCCCTGGAGATCCTGAATAAGGCCGGTCCCCTCGACGTGGCGGAGCGGGCCGTGATGCGCGAGCACCCGGCGTTGGGGCACCGGATACTGGTCCAGGCCGGCGGCTTCGACGACGCGGTGCTGAAGGTGGTGCGACACCACCACGAACTCCTCGACGGCTCGGGCTATCCGGACGGGCTCGTGGGTGACGCCATCGACGACATCGTCCGGCTGATCACTGTCTGCGACGTCTACGCCGCGCTGGTCGAGCGCCGCCCCTACCGGGCCCCGATGTCGGCCGCGGCGGCCATGGCGATCCTGCACGGCATGGATGGCAAGCTCGACCGGGCGCTGGTGCGCGCTTTCGAGCGCTCCGTCGCCGGGTCCTGATGGGCGCTGGCGTCCGCGAACGATCGATCTCCCTGAACGGTCCGATCGACGCGGCCTCTCGCGTCACGTCGCCCTTACGAACGCAGCGAAGCGATCCGGGGAGACGCCGATGTCCGGACAACGCGCTGCGCTGGGTCGTTTCGCTCCGCTCGCGATGACGGTCGAGCCTGCAGACGAAGTATGCGGAAACCGCCGCCCACACACCTCCTGCATTGCGTCTGAACAGCCAGACGCGTGGGACGGTCTGACGCGATTGGTCAACTAAGAAATAAAACCCTCGCAATCCGTCGCTCCGCGCAATCTCATTGCGCGAGGGAGCAGCACGAGACCGAACTTGGCAACCTGTCTCCCGCACCCTGGCGGTAGGATTCGCCGAGCCCGACGGAGGGCTTCGAAGGAGATCGCCATGACCCCGCTAAGCCATCCGGCCGACATTGAGGCGATGATGGCGGATCTGGCGCTCTCGGCCGCTCGCTCTCCTGACGCCTACCTGGCCGCGGCTCGGACGACCCTGACGCAGATCCTGGCGCGCCCGGGGGTCGTGGACCGGACGCGGCTGGCCGCACCGCCGGAGGGTCTGGGCCGCAACCTGCTGTTCGGGACGCGGGCGATCAGCGTCTGGGCCATGGTCTGGAGCCCCGGCGCCATCACGCCGGTGCACGACCACCATTGCTCCTGCTGCTTCGGCCTGCTCAGTGGCAGCCTGCGGGAGACCTGGTATCGCCCGATCAGCGACACCCACGCGGTCGCGACCCGCGATGCGGTCCGGGAGCCAGGCTACGTGGCCTGCATGATGCCCTCGGGGCCGAACCTGCACCGGATCGCCAACGACGGACCAGCGACGGCGATCTCGATCCACGTCTACGGCTACGATCACCGGGAGCGGGCCTCCTCGGTGCACCGCACCTACGAGGTCGCGGCGGGGTGACGGCGGGCGCCTACACGGTGCCCGGCTGAGGCTTTCGGATCTCGCTGATCGGCATCGCGCCGAGCAACCCGGTCAACCCGCGTCTCACGCGTGGTACCGCCTCGAGGCGGAGACTTCCGGCGCAGGGCAGACGTCCGCTACAGGAACGAAAGGCCCCCCGGCCCGAGTCGTAATTCGGCTCGACGGTTCGTTCACTCTCGCAGCAGGACGCCAACATGAGCCTTCGCGTCGGCATCGTCGGGATCAGTGGTTTTGGCGGCGGCGAGGCGTTGCGCCTGATCGCGGGCCACCCGTCCTTCGAGCTCGTCTACGCCGCGGGCGAGGGGAGCGCCGGTAGCCGTTTGGCGGATCGCTATCCCGGTGTGCCGGCTAAGCTGGCTGAGCTGGTGATCGAGAAGTGGGACCCCGGGGCCCTGCCGAAGCTCGACGTGCTGTTCGCGTCGCTACCCACGGGCGCCTCGGCCGAGGCGCTGGCGCGCGTCCCCGGGGACGTCAAGATCGTCGATATCGGTGGTGACCACCGCTACGTCGCGGGGTGGGCATACGGCCTGGCCGACATCTGGCCGGCCCGGATCGTGGATCAAGCGCGCGTCGCCAACCCCGGCTGTTTTCCGGCAGCGACGCTGACGGCGCTGGCGCCGTTGCTGGCCGATAAGCTGATCGAGCCCGGCAACATCGTGATCGACGCCAAGACCGGCATTTCCGGTGCCGGTCGGGGCGGTGCGGACAGCCGGTTCGGCTACGCCGAGAGCAACGAGAACCTGGTGCCCTATGGCCTGCTCAATCATGTCCACATGCCCGAAATCGCCGAGACGATCGAGCGGCTGAGCGGTGGCAGCGCGGCCGGGCTGGTGTTCACGCCGCACTTGGTTCCGATGACCCGCGGCGTCCTCGTGACGATCTACTGCCGTGGCCGCGCCACGACGGATCAATGCCTGGAGGCGGCGCGGCGCTTCTACGCCGGACGTGCCTTCGTCCGCGTCACCGACAAGCCGCCGCAGACCAAATGGGCGACCGGCTCGAACCTCGCGTTCGTCAGTTATGCGGCAGATCCCGAGCGCAACCTCGTGATCGCGATGGGCGTGGTCGACAATCTCGGCAAGGGGGCGGCCGGTCAGGCGGTTCAGAATGCGAACCTGATCTGCGGCCTGCCGGAAACCGCAGGGCTCGACGGCGCACCTGTCTGGCCGTGAGGCTTGCACGCGTGCGCGTCGTCGGCTTGAGGCGGTCGGCAGTGCTTCATTGCGCCGGATCCGCCGCGGTCCGGGATCGCGCATCGCCCCGGGTTGCCCCGCCGGTCCCGCGATGGCGCCGGAGGCCACGCCCTGCCTCCTGCTGAAAGACGGCCTCACGTCATGTAGATCGTCGGCACCGCGGTCGTGTACTTCATCTCCTCCATGGCGATGGAGGAGGACAGGTTCGAGAATTCGAGCTTCGCGATGAGCCGCTGGTAGACCGCGTCGTAGGTCTCGATGTCGGGCACGACGATGCGCAGCAGGTAGTCGATCTCGCCGGTCAGGCGCCAGGCCTCGACGATTTCCGGGAAGCCTGCCACCACCCGGCGGAACGCGTCGGACCAGTCTGCGGCGTGGCGCGGTGCCTTCACGGCGACGAACACCGTGGTCGGGACGTTGACCTTGCGGCGGTCCACCAGGGCGACCCGGCCCCGGATGACGCCGGAGGCCTCCAGCTTCTTGACCCGGCGCCAGCACGGCGCGGCGCTGACGCCGACTCGCTCGGCCAACTCGGCGACCGGCAGCGTCGCGTCCTGCTGCAGGACGTCCAGGATTTTTCGGTCCACTGCGTCCATACGACCATCGCTCCCGCGCGGGGTCCGGGCTGCCGGGGCTACAGGAAGAAGTGCTTCGAGAGCTTCAGCCCCTGGGCCTGGTAGTTCGATCCGGCCCCGGCGCCGTAGAGCGTGCCGGGGATGGCCAGCATCCGCTCGTAGACGAGCCGTCCGACGATCTGGCCGTCCTCCAGCAGGAACGGCACGTCTCGGGAGCGGACTTCGAGCACCGCGCGGGCACCCGCCCCGCCGGCCCCGGCATGGCCGAAGCCCGGGTCGAAGAACCCGGCGTAATGGACCCGGAACTCGCCGACCAGCGGATCGAACGGCACCATCTCGGCGGCGTGGTCGGGGGGGACCTGCACCGATTCCTTGGAGGCCAGGATGTAGAACTGGCCGGGATCGAGGATCAGGGCGCCCGAGCCGTCCGCCGGCAGCGGCTCCCAGAAATCCGCCGCCCGGTGGCGGCCCGGGGCGTCGACGTCCACCAACCCGGTATGGCGCTTGGCCCGGTAGCCGATCAGCCCATCGAACCCGGACAGGTCCACCGAGACCGCGACGCCGCCCTGGAAGGACGGGGCAGCGCAATCGACCAGCGGTGAACGCAGGTGGAGCTGGCCGAGTTCGGCCTCCGTCAGCCGCGGCGCCCCACGGCGGAAGCGGATCTGCGACAGACGCGATCCGGTGCGGACCAGCACCGGGAAGGTGCGTGGCGAGATCTCGGCATAGAGCGGCCCGGTATAGCCGGGCTCGACCTGGTCGAATGCCTCACCCCGGTCGGTGATGACCCGGGTGAACACGTCGATGCGGCCGGTTGAACTTTTTGGGTTCGCGGCCGCCGCCAGGTCGGCGGGGAGCGCCAGGCCCTCCTGCAGTTCCGCGATGTAGACGCAGCCCGTCTCCAGCACAGCGCCGGGGCGCAGGTCGATCGTGTGCAGCGACAGGCGGTCGACGCAGGCCTGGACCGTCCGGGCCGCCCCCGGCAGGAAGCTGGTGCGGACCCGGTAGGCCGTCGCACCGAGGCGCAGGTCGAGGCTCGCCGGCTGGATCTGGTCCGGCGCGAAGGCGGCGGCGGTGCGGATGCCGCCCGCCTGCGCCAGCGCCGCGATCGCCTCGGCCGGCAGGATGCCGCCACGGATCTCGACGCCCGGATCGGCGGCCTGCGAATCGGCGGCATCCTGGCCTGCGCCCGCGTTCATCGCGCCTCGACTCCTTCGCGCGCCTCCGGGTGGATCCGCGATCCCCAACGTTCTCCGCCCGGACTGGCTAATGCCGGCTTAATCCGGATGGTACGATACGCGCGGCGCGGGACTCGACCCCCCTCGGACGAGGCTGCGGCATCATCCGCGCGAGGTAGTCCGCCGCAATTGACGCCGATTTCACTGGCCACTACCACCGCCAGTGAAGCGCGTTCAATTCGTCTTCATCGAATCGCACCGTTCGAAGAAGGGCCTAATAGGGCGATGTACAAGGCCGAGACGCGGGGAATTCGTGTGACCGTTGAGCCCCGCTTCGTCGAGGAGGAATCCTCGCCGAATGAAAGTCGTTACTTCTTCGCCTATACGGTCGAGATCGTGAACACCGGCAGCGAGCAGGTGCAGCTGCGCTCCCGGCACTGGCGCATCATCGACGGGCACGGGGCCTGCCAGGAAGTGCGAGGCACGGGCGTGGTCGGCAAGCAGCCGGTGCTAGAGCCCGGCGAGTCCTTCTGCTACACGAGCGGCTGCCCGCTCAACACGCCCGATGGCCTGATGGCCGGCAGCTACACCATGGCGACGGTGGCCGGCGAGAGCTTCGAGGCCGAGATTCCCGCCTTCTCCCTCGACAGCCCGCACGTCCGCCGCAGCCTGCACTGAGGTCCCGGCTCCGGGGTCTCGCTCCGGAGGGACCTATGTCTGGGATCGGCGAGCGGCTCAGCCCGCTCGACATGCTCGCTCGCCTCGTGTCGTTCGATACCGAGAGCGACAAACCAAACCTCGCCCTGATCGATTCCGTCTGCGCCTATCTCGACGGTTGGGGTGTCCGTTATCTGCGCCTGCCGAACGCGGCCGGCGACAAGGCCGCCCTGTTCGCCACGATCGGCCCGATGGTCGACGGCGGCGTCGTGCTCTCCGGCCATACCGACGTGGTCCCGGTGGCGGGCCAGGCCTGGACCGGCGACCCGTTCACCCTGCGCGTCGCCGACGGGCGGGCCTACGGGCGTGGCGCCGTCGACATGAAGGCCTTCGACGCCCTGGCGCTGGCGCTGGTGCCCGACATGCTGGCCGCCTGCCTCACGCGGCCGATCCACATCCTGCTGTCCTACGACGAGGAGACCACCTGCCTCGGCTCGTTGGATGCGATCACGCGGTTCGGTGCCGACCTCCCGCGGCCCGGCGCCGTGATCGTCGGGGAGCCGACCGGCATGGAGGTCGCGGACGCGCACAAGAGCATCGTCACCTGCCTGACCACCGTACACGGCCACGAGGCCCATTCGGCACGGCCGGCGCTGGGGGCGAACGCGGTCGCGGCGGCTTGCGAGCTGGTCGCCGGCCTGAATCGGATCGCCGACCTGATGATCGAGCGCGGCGACGCCTCCGGGCGCTTCGATCCGGCCGCCACCACGGTCCATGTCGGGACGATCCACGGTGGCACGGCGCGCAACATCCTCGCCAAGGAGTGCCGCTTCCTCTGGGAATACCGCGGCCTGCCGGACCTCGACCCGGCCGAGGTTCCGCGCCTGTTCGGCGAGGTGGTCGAGCGGGTGACGCGCGAGCGTCTGAACCGCTACGGTGAGTACGGGCGAATCGAGACGCTCGAGGAGGTCGACATTCCTGGGCTCGCACCAGATCCAGGCTCAGAGGCCGAACGGCTGTGCCTGCGGCTCGCGGGGCGCAACCGCACCATCGCGGTGCCCTACGCCACGGAGGCCGGTCGCTTCCAGCAGGCCGGGATCGCGACCGTCGTCTGCGGCCCCGGCGACATCGCCCAGGCCCACCAACCCGACGAGTTCATCACCCTCGACGCGCTCGGCAAGGGCGAGCGGTTCCTGAGGGCCCTGATCGAGGCTTGTGCGTCATGAACGCGCTGATCGGCATCACCATCAAGCTGCGCCCGCTGGAACGCGAGGACCTGCGCTTCGTCCACCAGCTGAACAACAACGACAGCATCATGCGCTACTGGTTCGAGGAGGCCTACGAGTCCTTCGCCGAGCTGCAGCAGCTCTACGAGCGCAACATCCACAACCAGACCGAGCGCCGCTTCATCGTGGCCGATCCGAGCGGCGAACCGGCGGGGCTGATCGAGCTCGTGGAGATCAACCACCTGCACCGGCGCTGCGAGTTCCAGATCGCGATCCACCCCAGCTTCCAGGGCCGTGGCTATGCCTGGCAGGCGACCCGGATCGCCATGGATTACGCGTTCAGCGTGCTCAACATCCACAAGCTGTACCTGCACGTGGACCGGGACAATGCCCGGGCCGTGCGCATCTACGAGCGCTGCGGCTTCCATCCCGAAGGCGTACTCAAGGACGAGTTCTTCGTGAACGGACGCTATCGCGACGCCGTGCGGATGTGCCTGTTCCAGCCGGATTATCTCAAGAACCGCGGCAGCGGCGACATCGCCGAACCGGTGCTGAAAGTCTGATCCCGCGGCGGATGCGGGAGGGGCCGCGCGGACCCCTCCCGGACCTCTGCTTAGTTGCGGCCGGCGCCGGGCTCGCGGCCGACCCTTCCGGCTCCCTGCGCTGCGCCACCTTGAGCGCCACCGGCATTCATGCCGCCGCGCTCGGTGTTGCCCATCCGGCCACCGTCGTTGTTGGCCGGCCGCGCGCCACCCTGCTGGTCGCCGCGCTCGGAGGCATTGCGGATGCCGTCCTGTCGGCCGCCCCGCATGTCGCCGCTACGCGTGCCGTCGTCCCGGCCCTGGCGATTGGCCGTCCGATCCCTGTCGCCGCCGTCAGTATTGCGGGCGCCGTCGCGTTGATCGCGACGGTCCGTGCGGACGCCGGCGCGGGTCTCGGCCCTGAAGCCGGCATTGACCGTGCCGCCGCCGCTCAAGCGACGGTATTCATCGGAGCCGTAGCGCACCCTCTGGCCGCGGATCGTCACGAACCGCTCCTCGCGCACCGACACTAGGCGGCGATACTCGGGCGAGCCGTACACGACACGCTGGCCCCGGATGGTCACGAAGCGTTCCCGCGGCCGGCTCTCGCGGACGCCGACGAGGCGGCGGTACTCGGGCGAGCCATAGAGGACGCGCTGCCCGCGGATCACCACGTACCGGACCCGAGGCCCCCGATTCTCGGTGACGATCAGGCGGCGGTACTCGGGCGATCCGTAGACCACCCGGTGGCCGCCGATCACCACGAACCGGCCCTCGCGGCGGACGCCGCCTCCGACTCGATCCGACCGGACATCGGTCCGGCGCTCCGTGCGGCTCTCGCTGCGCCCACCCCGGATCTCGGCGCGCTCGCCCCGCCCACCATCCCGGCCGCCGCGCGCACCGGCTTCCGATTCGGCCCGCCCGCGATCCTGGGCTGCCCGGTCACCGGAAGCTCGGTTGCCGTTCCCACCCTGCGCGGCCCGGCCGCTCTCCGCACCGGTGCGTCCCGCTGCCGCCTGATCGGCGGCCTGTGACGCGGTCCGGTCGGACCCGGTCCGCAGGCTCGATTCCGAGCCGCCGGCTTCGGCCCGGCCGGCCATCCCGGTGCCGCGATCGGCCCCGCCCGGCTGCTGCGCATAGGCCGAGGTGCTGATCAGCAGCGCGGCCAACCCGATCGACAACGTTCGCATGGCGTCTCCTCCGATATTGAAGCAGCCACGCAACGTCGAAGGTCCGAAAACGGTTCTGTCCGGGATCCTTAAAAATTCGCGCATCGAATACTGAGGTGTCAGCGTTTCGCGCGGAGAAGCTTGACCGTTATAGGTAGCCAAGACCGGAAGATCGGTCTTGCTGGCTGGGTATCTACTGGTTCGATTGCGCGCCGATCTCGGCCTCGACCTCCTGCGGGTCGAGGTCGTAGCGGCGGGAGCAGAATTCGCAGGTGATGACGATGCGCCCGTCATCCGCGATGATGTCGCGCCGCTCCTGGGCCGAGAACGAGCGGATCATGCCCATGACGCGCTCCTGGGAGCAGCGGCAGGCCTCGTGCACCGGCTGACGGTCGAACACACGCACGCCGCGCTCGTGGAACAGCCGGTAGAGCAGGCGCTCGCTGGACACGTTCGGATCGACCAGCTCGTGGTCCTCGACCGTGCCGACGAGAGAACGCGCCTCGACCCAAGCATCGTCCTCGACAGCTTGACCGGACAGATGCGTATGCCCCTCCGGGATGTCGCCCGGCGGCAGATCGGCGAGGCGGGCGCGGTCGATCGACTGAGGCAGGAACTGCACGATCAGGCCGCCGGCCCGCCACCGGGCAGCCCCCTCCTCCACCGCCTCGGCGACCGCGAGGCGCACCTGGGTCGGGATCTGCTCGGACTGCCGGAAATACTGGTGCGCAGCCTCCTCCAGGCTCTGGCCTTCGAGGGCGACGACGCCCTGGTAGCGGCTGGACGCGGAGCCCTGGTCGATGGTCATGGCGAGGTGGCCCGCACCGATCAGGTCGGCGTCCTTCAGCGGGCGCTCGCCCAGGGCGGCGACCCGGTCGGCGTCGAACCGCGCGGTGGCGCGCAGGCGATCGGGCGCCTCGAAGTCGACGACGATCATCGCCACCGGACCGTCGGTCTTGGTCTGGAGCTGGAAGCGGCCCTCGAACTTGAGCGACGAGCCCAGCAGCACGGTCAGGGCGGCGGCCTCGCCCAGAAGCCGGGCGACGGCATCCGGGTAGCCGTGACGGCGCAGGATCGTATCCACCGAGGGGCCGAGCCGGACCAGCCGCCCGCGTACGTCGAGGGCTTCCACGGCAAAGGGCAGTTCGGCATCGTCCGCGCCGTCATGGCCGTTGCCGACCGCCTGCACCTGGGATTGCGACTCTGTTCCTGAGGTCATGCCCGCTCCGATCGATCCATTCGGCGCCCGCGACGGCCGCTCCGACAGGCCGGGGCGCGGGTCCCGCTCCCGCAGGGAGGGGAATGGCGTGAGGAAGTGGACCCGTCTGGAGCGATCTGTTCCCTCACCCCGCCCGCGCCGGCACGGGAGAAGGGGCGCATCGCGCCACATCCGTCGCCGGGATGCTGCCGTCCGGCAGCCGTGATGGGGAGGCGGGCCGCGAAAGCCGCCCGCTCACCCGTATATGGGGCGGCATTCCGACATTCGCGACCGCCCCGCCTCGAAAATCGGGACCGGTGCGGTGCGCGAGCCTGCGTTCAGGGCGTCTCCGCGCCCAGGCACCAGGCCAGGATCCCCTTCTGCGCGTGCAGGCGGTTCTCGGCCTCGTCGAACACCACGGAGCGCGGCCCATCCATGATCTCGGCCGTGACTTCCTCGCCGCGGTGGGCCGGCAGGCAGTGCATGAAGATCGCGTCCGGGTTGGCGGTCGCCATCAGCTTGGCGTTCACCTGATAGGGGTTCAGCAGGTTGTGGCGGTGGCCTTCGTCGTCGTCGCCCATCGAGACCCAGCAATCCGTCACCACGGCGTCGGCGCCGGCCACGGCCGCGAAGGCGTCGGTGCCGACATTGACCGTCGCGCCTTCGCGCTTCGCCCAGGCGATCAGGCCGGGCGGGGGGGCGAGCTCGGGCGGGCTGGCGATGTTGAGACGGAAATCGAGCCGCGCGGCCGCGTGGACCCAACTCGCCAGGACGTTGTTCGAATCACCCGACCACGCCACCGTGCGGCCCTTGATCGGCCCGCGATGCTCCTCGAAGGTCATCACGTCGGCCATGATCTGGCACGGATGCGAGACCTTGGTCAGCGCGTTGATCACCGGCACGGTCGCGTGCTCGGCCAGTTCCAGCATCTGGCCGTGGTCGAGGATGCGGATCATGATCGCGTCCACGAAGCGCGACAGGACCTGGGCGGTGTCGCCGATGGTCTCGCCCCGGCCGAGCTGCATCTCGGAGCCGGTCAGCATCAGGGTCTCACCGCCGAGTTCACGCATCGCCACGTCGAACGAGACGCGCGTCCGGGTCGAGGGCCGGTCGAACACCATCGCGAGGGTCTTGCCGACCAGGGGGCGCTCGGCGGCGCGCTCACCCTTGCGGCGGCGCGCCTTGATGGCGGCGCTCGCGTCGAGCACCCCGCGCAGCTGCGCTCCGGAGAAGTCCTTGAGGTCGAGGAAGTGGCGGGGGCCGGCACCGTTCAGGTGCGGGACTGGGGCACGCGCCCGGCCGTCAATCTGGGCTTTCATCGCGTCACGTTCGCTAGAGCCTGCTCCACGATCACCTGATCATGAACGACACTCTATCTCCTGGTGAGGGGCATTCTCGTCACGCACGGCGGGATCGACCGTGCCCGAAAATGCTTCGCACCACCCGGCACCGGAACGCGGCGCTGGGCGGTGATTCGTAGAAGCGGGATCGGCCTGCTATTCGGCCGCCCCGCGCAGAGCTGCGAAGGAGGAGGCGGCCTCGTCCAACCGCCGGACCGCCTCGTCGATCTCGCTGTCGCCGACGATCAGCGGTGGCAGCAGGCGGACGATGTTGTCGCCCGCCGGGATAACCAGAAGGTGTGCGGCCCGGGCGGCGGCGGCAAAATCCGTGTTCGGCACGCCGAGCTTGAGGCCGAGCATCAGTCCCTCGCCTCGGACCTCTTGGAATACGTGCGGGTGGCGGTCGCGCAGGGCGGCCAGCTTCTGCTTGAGCAGCAGCCCGGCATGGGCGACGCGGTCGAGGAACCCATCCGCCAGCACCACGTCGAGAACGGCGTTGCCGACCGCCATGGCGAGCGGGTTGCCGCCGAAGGTGGTGCCGTGGCTGCCGGCAGTCATGCCGCGGGCTGCCTCGCGGGTGGCGAGACAGGCGCCCATCGGGAAGCCGCCGCCGATGCCCTTGGCCACGCTCATGATGTCCGGGGTGATGCCGGACCATTCGTGCGCAAACAGCTTGCCGGTGCGCCCGACACCAGTCTGGACCTCGTCCATGATCAGCAGCAGGCCGTGCGCGTCGCAGATCTCGCGCAGGCGGCGCAGCTCCGCATGCGGGATCACCCGCACGCCGCCCTCGCCCTGGATCGGCTCGATCATCAGGGCGGCCGTCTCCTCGCCGATCACGGCCTCCAGAGCCGCGAAGTCGCCGGCCGGGACCTGATCGAAGCCTTCGACCTTGGGGCCGAACCCCTCGATGTATTTCTGCTGGCCGCCGGCCGCGAGGGTCGCCAGGGTCCGGCCGTGGAAGGCGCCCGCGAAGGTGACGATCCGGTAGCGCTCCGGATTGCCGCCGGCCGCGTGATACTTCCGGGCGATCTTGATCGCCGCCTCGTTGGCCTCCGCCCCCGAGTTGCAGAAGAACGCCACGTCCGCAAAGGTCGCGTCCACGAGGCGCCGCCCGAAGCGCTCGCCGCCCGGGATCTCGAACAGGTTCGACGTATGCCAGATCCGGCTGGCCTGCTCGGTGAGCGCGCCGACAAGGTGCGGATGGGCGTGGCCGAGGCCGTTGACCGCGATGCCGGCGCCGAAATCGAGATATCGCTCCCCGGCCTCCGTCACGAGCCAGGCGCCCTCGCCGCGCTCGAAAGCGAGCGGCGCGCGGACGTAGGTCGGCAGAAGGGCTGACGTCACGGATCCCGTCTCCGTCTCTCAAGGCACCGGAGCAAGCATTGTGCCGGCTCCAAATGAAAGTGCCGCCTCGTTATGGGCGGCACGCGCGCGATTACTATGAAACGTCCGGCTCCTGTCAACGTTGCGACGTCGGTTCAGGGTGCGCGGCAGCTCTGCGCGATGCTTGCGCGGATCGGATTTCAGCGGTGTGACACCCGGCCGATGCCCTTGCGCGGCAGGGTGCGGACATGCTCCTGCTGCCGCAGATTCGAGTTGGCGCGGAAGAATCCCATGAGCACGATCAAGGACCGTCTGGAGAACCTGGGCCTCACCTTGCCGAAGGCGGCGGCACCGGTGGCCAACTACGTGCCGTTCGTGCGCACCGGCAACCTCGTGGTCATCTCCGGCCAGGTCTGCTTCGGCGCGGACGGGACCATCGCCCCCGAGCACAAGGGCAAGGTCGGCGGCAACGTCTCGGCCGAGGCCGGCAAGGCGGCGGCTCGGCTCTGCGCCCTCAACGTCCTGGCTCAGCTCGAGGCTGCGGTGGGTGACCTCGACCGGGCCCTGGAGCAATGCGTGCGGCTGGGCGGCTTCATCAATGCGGCCCCGGGCTTCTCCGCGGTCGCCGGGGTGATGAACGGCGCCTCCGACCTGATGGTCGAGCTGCTGGGCGACAGCGGACGCCATGCCCGCTCGACGGTCGGCGTCGCCGAATTGCCCCTCGACGCCGCGGTCGAGGTCGAGGCGATCTTCGAGGTCCGCTGAGCGTGGCGGCGACCGACTGGCTCACCGCGCGGCCGATCGCCCATCGCGGGTTGCACGACCGGGCGGCGGGTCGGCCGGAGAACACCCTGGCTGCTGCCCGTGCGGCGGTGGCGGGGGGCTTTGCCATCGAATGCGACGTTCAACTGAGCGCCGATGGCGAGGCGATGGTGTTCCACGACGCGGCGCTGGGCCGGCTGACCGGGGCGAGCGAGGCGATCGGGACCAAATCGGCGGCCGAACTCGGGGCGCTCGTTGTCGGCGGGACCGCCGAGACGATCCCGACCCTGTCGGCCTTCCTGGCGGCGGTGGCTGGGGCGGTCCCGGTCGTGATCGAGGTCAAGTCCCGCTACGATGGAGACCTGCGGCTGGCGACCCGTGCGGCGGAGATCGCCGTGGCTTCGGGCGGCCCCGTGGCGATGAAGTCCTTCGACCCGCAGGTGGTGGCCGCCTTGCGGGATCTCTGCCCGCCCGCAATGCCCCGTGGGATCGTGGCCGAGACCACCCAGGACGACCCTGCCTATGCCGCCCTCCCCTGGGCGACGCGCCGGGCCCTGTCCAACCTGCTGCACTTTTCGGAGTCGCGGCCCGACTTCCTGTCCTGGCGGGTCGACGACCTCCCCTGCGCGCCGACCTACCTGTGCCGGCTCCTCAGCCGCATCCCGGTGATGGCCTGGACGGTGCGGACCGAGGACCAGCGCATCCGCGCGGGCGCGCACGCGGACCAGATGGTGTTCGAGGGTTTCGTCCCGTGATCGATGCGGGCCTTTCGGTTTTGCCGCCCGACGGTGTGACGCCGTCGTCCATCTGACAAGTCCGCCGGGCAGCCGCGCGCATCCGCCCGCTTGCCCGGCTGCCCGCCCCGGCTAGATTGGGCGAATGAAGCAAACACCCGGGCCGGCGCCGGAGACCTCCTCGCTCACCGTGCGGGCGATGACCGGCTTGAAGGAGATCGGCGCCGCGGCCTGGGATGCCTGCGCGTTCTCCTCCGAGACCTTGGCGGCGGGCGACGAGACTCACAACCCGTTCGTCTCGCACGCCTTCCTGTCGGCGCTGGAGGAATCCGGCTGCGTCGCGCGCAAGACCGGCTGGCTGCCGCTCCACGTGGCGGTGGAGCGCGAAGGTACGCTGCTCGGGGTGGCGCCTTGCTATCTGAAGTCGCACAGCCAGGGCGAGTACGTGTTCGATCACGGCTGGGCCGATGCCTACGAGCGGGTCGGCGGCGCCTATTATCCGAAGCTGCAGGTCAGCGTGCCGTTCACCCCCGTGAGCGGCCCGCGTTTCCTGATCGCCCCGGGCGCCGATCCGGACGAGGCGACCGCCGGGCTGGTCGCCGGCCTGCGGGCGCTCCGGGCCGAGACCAAGGCGTCGTCGATCCACGTCACCTTCATGCGCGAGGCCGAGTGGGAGCGGGCCGGAGCCGCTGGCTTCCTGCAGCGCACCGACCAGCAGTTCCACTGGGAGAATGCCGGCTACGCGAGCTTCGACGATTTCCTCAACGCGCTCGCATCCCGAAAACGGAAGACCATCCGCAAGGAGCGTCGCGACGCGCTAGCCCCCGGGATCACCGTCGAGCACCTGACCGGCGCCGACATCACCGAGGCCCATTGGGATGCGTTCTACGCCTTCTACATGGATACGGGCGCGCGCAAATGGGGGCGGCCCTACCTCAACCGCCGGTTCTTCTCGCTCCTGTCCGAGCGCATGGCCGACCGGGTTCTGCTGATCATGGCCCGCCGCGGTGACGCCTACATCGCCGGCGCGATCAACCTGATCGGCGACACGGCGCTGTACGGACGCAACTGGGGCTGCATCGAGGACCACCCGTTCCTGCATTTCGAGATCTGCTACTATCAGGCGATCGACTTCGCGATCCGCCGCGGGCTTAAGCGGGTCGAGGCCGGGGCGCAGGGGGAGCACAAGCTGGCCCGCGGCTACAGGCCGGTGCTGATGCACTCCGCCCACGACATCGCCGACCCGGCCTTCCGCCGGGCGGTGGCCGATTATTTGCAGCGGGAGCGCGCCCACGTCGCCGAGGCGGTCGACGTCCTCGACACGCTCACGCCGTTCCGGCGCACCGAGGCGGACGCCGTCGGCGACGCTGAGGCCCGGTCCACGCCTTCGTCCCCCGAGAGCCCGAGCACATGAGCCCGATCGACCACATCAAGACCTATGCCGACGAGCTGACGGCCCTGCGCCGCGACCTGCACGCCCACCCGGAGCTGGGCTTCGAGGAGGTACGCACGGCCGGCATCGTCGCCGATCTCCTGGAGCAGTACGGCTGCGAGGTGCATCGCGGCGTCGGCGGCACCGGCGTGGTCGGGCTCCTGAAGGGCCGCACCGATAACGGCCGCCGGATCGGCCTGCGCGCCGACATGGACGCCCTGCCGATCGAGGAGGAGACCAACCTCCCCTATCGCTCGACCTACACGGGCAAGATGCACGCCTGCGGTCATGACGGCCACACGACGATGCTGGTCGGCGCGGCGCGCTACCTCGCCGAGACCCGCGACTTCGACGGCACGGCCGTGTTCGTGTTCCAGCCCGCCGAGGAGGGCCGCGGCGGCGCCCGGGCGATGCTGAAGGACGGGCTGTTCGAGCGCTTCCCGTGCGACGAGATCTACGGCCTGCACAACCAGCCGGGCGGCGGCCACGGGCGGATCAAGCTGCGCCCCGGGCCGCTCATGGCGGCGGCCGACTTCTTCGACATCAACATCCGTGGCCGGGGGGCGCACGCCGCCCATCCGCAAGGCGGCATCGACCCGATCGTGATCGCCACGGGGCTCGCCCAGGCGCTCCAGTCGATCGTCTCGCGCAACGCCGACCCGCTGAAGTCGATCGTGCTGTCGATCACCCGGATCTCGGCCGGCTCGGCCTACAACGTCATCCCGGAGACGGCGCAGCTGGCCGGCACGATCCGCACCTTCGATCGGGAACTGCGCGCGCTCGCCGGAACTCGCATGCGCGAGCTGGCCGCGGGCTTCGCCGCCGCGTACGGCGCCGAGATCAAGGTCGATATCCACGACATGTTCTCCGTTCTGGAGAACGCACCCGAGCAGGCGGCCGCCGCGACTGCGGTGGCGACCGAACTCTTCGGACCCGACAATGTCGAGGCGGATGCGGCCCCGAAGATGGGCAGCGAGGATTTTGCCGACATGGCCCAGGCTGTGCCGGCCGCGTATGTCTGGCTCGGCTCGAACCCCGGTCCGGGCCTGCACAATGCCAGCTACAATTTCGACGACTCGGTTATCCCGATCGGCAGCGCCTTCCTGGCCCGGATGGTCGAGAGCCGCACCGCCGCCTGAGACGACGCCTCAGCCCGCTGCGGTCGCGATCCGCGACCGCAGCGCGGCCAGCGCGCGGGTGAAGACCGCCGGCTCGTCGAGCGCCCGCGCGAGCACGATCGCCCCCTGGATCTGCGCGACGACGTCCTCGGCCAGCGCCGTGCTGGCTTCCGCATCGTGCCCTGCACGCAACAATGCGTCGGCGAGGGCGGCGACCCAGCGGGCGAAGTAGCTCCGCACCGCCTCGGCGAACAGCTCACGGCCGCTGCCGAGGGCCAGGACGCCGACGAGGCAGACCCGCTGCCCCGACCGGAAATAGGTTTGGACCGACGCGAACATCTCCCAGATCGCGGTCTCGGGCCGGTCGGCCTCGCGCAGCGGCCGGTATACGTTGGCCTCGAACCACGCGTCGATCTCCGCGAGCACGCAGGCTGCCATCTCGGCCTTCCCGCCCGGGAAGAGGTGGTACAGGCTGCCTTTGCCCAGGCCGGTGGCCTTGCCGATCAGCGCGAGGCTGGCGCCCGCGTAGCCGTGCTCACGAAAGACCTCCGCGAGCGCCGGCAGAATCTCGCTGCGCACCGTCACCGTGCCTAGAGGCCCAGGTCGCTCAGGCCCGGATGATCGTCGGGGCGCCGGCCCAGCGGCCAATGGAACTTCCGGTCGGCGGCGGCGATCGCCAGATCGTTGATGCTGGCGATCCGGCGGCGCATCAGCCCGTGCGCGTCGAACTCCCAGTTCTCGTTGCCGTACGAGCGGTACCATTGCCCGCCCGCGTCGTGCCACTCGTACGCGAAGCGCACGGCGATCCGGTCGCCGCCGCAGGTCCAGAGCTCCTTGATCAGCCGGTATTCGCGTTCGTGCGCCCACTTGCGCTGGAGGAACGCCACGATCGCCGCGCGCCCCGACAGGAACTCGCTTCGGTTCCGCCACACGCTGTCCGGCGTGTAGGCGAGCGAGACCCGCTCTGGATCCCGCCCGTTCCAGGCATCCTCGGCCATGCGGGCCTTTTGGGCGGCGGTCTCCGCGGTGAAAGGTGGAAATGGCGGGCGGTCCGACATCAGCGTATCCTCACGGTTTGTACCGATTGGTACAAACGTGGACGCATCGGGAGCTCGCGTCAACCGGATCGGCTCGCCTTGCGGGTCGGTACAGCTCGTCCAAAGGCAGCGGCGGGATCCGCGCCCTGGGTCCGATAGGCGGCCGGGGCTGCACCGATGATCCGGCGGAACATGGCCGCAAAGGCGCTGGGCGTCTCGTAGCCCAGCGCGGCCGCGGTTTCGGCGACCGATCCGCCTCCAACCAGCATCGGCAACGCGGCCAGGACGCGGGCCTGCTGACGCCAGACTGAGAACGGGACCATCAGCTCTCGTTCCGCCAGCCGCGCCAGTGTTCTCGGCGAGGCCCCGGCATCCCGGGCGAAGGCCGCCATGTCCCGCCGGTCGCCGGGACGCGCCAGGATCGCGTCGCAGACACGCCGGAGCCGCGGGTCGTCCGGCATCGCCAGGCAGAACGGGCATCGCGGGAGCGCGGCGACCTCATCGAGCAGGACATCGAACAGGCGGCCTTGCCGCCCGCCCCGATCGTCCGCCCGGCCATCGCGGATCGCCCGCAGGATCAGTTCGCGCAGGAGCGGTGTCACCGCGAGACCGGTCGGCACGTTCGGCAGGTCGGCCGGCACGGCATGGTCGGCGACGTAGAAGGTCCGAAGCGAAACGGCGCCGCGGGCGCGCATGGCGTGCTCGACGCCGGCTGAGACCCACAGGGCCCGCTGCGGCGGTACGATCCAGAGACTGCCCGCCGCGCGGATTTCCATCACCCCGGCCATCGCGTAGATCAACTGCGCGCGTGCGTGACAATGCGGGCCGACGATCCCGCCATCCGGGTAGTCGCGGCCGAGGCAGATCACCTTCGAGCTTGGCTGAGAGGCGGGGCCGAACACCGGGCGATCGTCAGGCGGTCGGCCGCGCGCCGAGACGAGCGATGAAGAAGTCCCGGGCGGCGCAGCTGGTGCGATCGAAGTGCCGGACATACGGATCGAAATGACCGCCCGGCACCAATACCAGATCTTTTGGCGGCAGGGCGCGCTGATAGGCTTCAAGGCACAGGGCGGTGGCCGTGAGACCGTCGTCTTCGGCCACGATCATCAGCAGCGGTGTCGGGCTGATCCGGGTGATGTGCACGCCCGGCTCGTTCTCGCGGGACAGTTCGGCGCTGCGCAACGTCACCGCATTCCGCCAGGCCGGTGCGAAGGCTTGAGTGCCGGTGAAGAAGGCGTGGCCGTCCTGTCCCGGCATCGCACAGGGTTGGCGCGGATCGTCCGACACCGCTAGCAGCATGGCCGGCTCCTCGCCGCGGAAGCGCGCGGAGCGGTCGGCCTCGAAGCGACGGAGCTGGGCCGGCACGAGATCGGCACGGGTCCGGCGCTGTGCCGAGCTCGAGCCGCTGATCTGTGGCACCTGCGCGACGACGCATCGGACCCGGCGGTCGATCGCCGCGACCTCGATCACGTGGCCCCCGCTGAAGCTGGTGCCCCAGATCCCAATGCGGTCCGGATCGATCCAGGGAATCGTCTGTGCGAAACTGATCGCATCCCGGTAGCCGCGCTTCTGCGCCGTCGGATCGACCTCCTGCCGGGGTAGCCCGTCGCTGGCGCCGAAATGGGCGTGGTCGTAGACCAGGACGCCGAGACCGGCCGCCGCGAAAACCTCTGCGTAACGATCGAGATACTGCTCTTTCACCGCCGAGAAGCCGTGGGCCATCACCACGGCCGCAGCGGACGCGCCCTTCGGTGTGTCCGGCCGATAGAGCCAGCCCCGCAAGGTCCGGCCCTCCGAACTGAACGCAACATCGCTTCGCATCGGTCGCTCCCTCGATCGCCGAAGCATCGTGCCGGACCTTGCTTAGGTCGGCGCGGTGAACCCGGTCAAAGATGGCGCCGTTTCGGCCAGAGATCCCTGTCGCCCGATGGCGCCGTCCACCGTCGACAGCCAGGCCGATCGGTGCAACTCTGGCACGCAAAGCGCCGCGGAGCGCGGCCCGGCGGACCGGGCGATACGATCGGGGAGGCTCATGGCGTCGGACATCCAAGAATCGCGGGCTGCGCTCATTCTTCTGGCGGTTGTGGTCGGGGCGGTGCTGCTGTTCGGCGCGTTCACGCTGGTCACGCAGATCGGCTGAAGCCCGCGCATGAAGTACAACCGTCGCGCGTCCATTGACATGGCGCGAAACCGGGGACGGTTCGTCGGTCGGCGGGAATAACCTCAATCCATCAGTAGAATGACCGGGAGAGCATTGAGGTTGCGGTGTTGAGTTAACCGCCTCTTAATTCCATCATGGGTTGTATGACTGCGAAGAATGCGTGCGAGGGGCACGCCGGTTTCGGAGATCGCCCATGGTTGTCGACGCGATCAAGCGCCCGCGCGGCCTGCCGGTGGATCTGTCGGCAGCCCTCGACGCGTCCGGCGTGATCGGCGCGTGGTCGTGGTCGCCCCGGTCCGATCGCTGCACCCTCGATGCCGGCGCCGCCGACGTGCTCGCGGGCGATCCTGGCCTCGCCGGGCGGCCGATTCCGCTGGAGATCGCGAAGGCCTGCGTCCATCCCGAGGACCGGCCGGCGGTGGTGCGGCAGTTCCAGGCGGTCCGCGAGCGCGGCGGCCTGTTCGTGGCCGAGTACCGCACGCTCTCGCCGGCCGGCCAGGTCCGGTGGATCCTCGACCGCGGCCGGCTGCCGGCGGGCTCGTCGAGCCGGCGGACCGGGCACGGCATCATCATCGACGTGACCGACAGCCGGCTCGAGGATGAGCAGGCCGCCCCGTTGCCGGTCGAGCCGCTGGATGCGCTCTCGGTCGCCATCGACCGGGCCCTCGAATGCCGCGACGCGCTCGAAGGAGTCGCGGATACCGAACTGCAATTGCTGATCGATATGCTGCTGCTGCGCCTCGGGCAGAGCATCGCCAAGACCCCCGCCGCCGCGGCGGCAGGCCGGCGCGGGCATTGACCGATCGCGGGGGCGGCTCCTCGGCACCCTGGCACAGGATCGCGCGCGGAAGCGCGGAAGCGCGGACCGGATCGGCCTTCGGCGAGGATATCGGCCCCTCGGCAAACGAGAGGGCCCGCTTCGAGACGTTGTTTGCGAAGGCCGCGCGATTGCAAGGCGCGGGGGCGTAGGGGCGGCTGATTGCTGACCCGGTTGAACGGGCGATGCATCCGGAGCAGTGATTTGCTTCGGCGATCCGGATGCTGTTGTCTGGCCGTTGTCGGAGCGACCCCGGTCTCTCTTCGATCGGACCTCTATGTCGCCCTGCCCGCCGCACGCATCCTGACGAGGCTGCTCCGATGGATCCCGGCGCGCGCGACACCGCTCGGCGGGGTGGTCTGTCCCGCTTCCTCGTTTTGTACGTTGCCCTGTACGGGGCCTACGGTTTCCTCTCCCCGATCCTGCCGGGCTTTCTCGCGGCGCGTGGGCTGGAGCCGGGGCAGATCGGCACCCTCCTGGCAGCCGCCGGCGCCCTGCGGCTGGTGATCGGCCCCCTGGCCGGCGCCTTCGCGGACCGGAGCCGGGCCGGCCGTCCCGTCCTGGCGGCGAGCATCGCGCTCGCGGGTCTCGCCGTCCTGGCGCACCTGCCCGGCGTCGGGTTCTGGCAGCTCCTTGGGCCGGCCCTGCTGTACGCGGCCGGAACCGCCGCGCCTGCGCCGCTGGCCGACGCGCTGGCGCTCGCCGCCGCCCGGGGCGGGGCCGTCTTCCAGTATGGCTGGGTCCGGGCGGCCGGCTCGGCCGGCTTCATCGCCGCCACCGGCGCCGCCGGCTGGCTGATCGCCGCGTCCGGCTTGTGGGCCGCGCTGGTGGCGAGCGGGGGCCTGTTCATCGCCGCTTCGGGTGCGGCCCTGGCGCTGCCGGTCCGCGAAGGCGAGCAAAACGGCCCCATGCCGTGGCACAACTTCGCGGTTCTGCTGCGGCTGCCGCGCTTCCTGCGCGTGGTCTTCGCGGCTTCGCTGGTGGTCGGCGCCCACGCCATGCATGACGGTTTCGCCATGATCCTGTGGCGCGCTGCTGGAATTGGAGCCGGCACCGCCGGACTGCTCTGGTCTGGATCGGTGGCGGCCGAGGTGCTGGTGTTCCTGTTCGCCGGACCCTGGCTCCTGGCGCGGATCGGGCTCCCGGCCGGAATCGCGGTCGCGGCGCTGGCCGGCGCCCTGCGCTGGGCGGCGCTCGCCTCGACCACAGCGATCCCCGTCCTCGCGGGTGCGGAGGTCCTGCATGGGCTGAGCTTCGCCCTGCTGCACCTCGCCTGCCTCGGCCTGATCGAGGCCGCGACGCCCCCGGAACGTCGGGCCACCGCGCTGGCACTCTACGGGACCCTGGGCCTCGGCCTGTCCGGCGTGCTGGCGACGCTGGCCTCCGGCGCGCTCTTCGGCGCCTTCGGGGCACCGGCCTTCTGGGCGATGGCGGCCATGAGCCTCGCCGCCCTGCCGCTGGTGCCGGGTCTGCGGGACGGCTGAAGCCGCGGGTTCTTTTCCCGGCCCTGTGGTACGGACCCGGAACGGACCCGCCCGATACGCCCGCATGCCCTTTGTCGCCGAGATCCTGATCCCGCTGGCGCTCGATGCGCCTTACAGCTACGCCGTGCCCGGCGGCCTCGACCTCGCGGTCGGCGACGTGGTGCAGGTGCCGCTCGGGCCCCGCGAGATCGTGGGCGTCGTCTGGGGCTTGGCCGAGACGGCCGGCGGCTCGAACCTGCGCCCCGTGACCGGCACCCTCCCCTACGCACCGCTCTCGGAGCCGCTGCGCAGTCTGGTCGACTGGATCGCCCGGTACACCCTCGCCCCGAAGGGCTCGGCGCTCGCCATGGTGCTGCGCCTGCCCGACGAGGCCGCCGCCGCCGAGACCGCCCGGGTTGCGGTGCGCCTCACCGACAAGCCGCCCTCACGGCCGACCGCGGCGCGAGCCAAGGTCGTGGCGACGGCCGCGGACCGTGCGCTGCGCGGCAAGAGCGCGCTCGCCAAGGAAGCCGGGGTCTCGCTCTCGGTAATCGACGGCCTGATCGACGACGGCGTCCTGGAGACCATCGCGGTCGAGCCCGAGCCGGTCGCCCTGCCCCCCGAGCCGGACTTTCCGCGCACGCCGCTCTCGCCCGCCCAGGCCGAGGCGGTGACGGAACTGGTCGAGCCGTTCCCGTGGCTGCAACCCGACGCGGAGGCGGCCGACAACCGGCCGATCCTGCTCGAGGGCGTCACCGGCTCCGGCAAGACCGAGGTTTATTTCGAGGCGGTCGCGGCCTGCGTCCGGGCGGGGCGCCAAGCGCTGATCCTGATGCCCGAGATCGCCCTCACGGCGCAGTTCCTCGACCGGTTCGCCCAGCGCTTCGGGGTCCGGCCGGCGGCCTGGCATTCCGGCATCGGCGGCAAACGCCGCGAGCGACTGCGGGCCGCGGTGGCGGCCGGCGAGGCTCTGGTGGTGGTGGGCGCGCGCTCGGCGCTGTTCCTGCCGTTCGCCCGCCTCGGCCTGATCGTCGTCGATGAGGAGCACGAGGCGGCCTACAAGCAGGAGGACGGCGTCCACTACCACGCCCGCGACATGGCGGTGGTGCGCGGGCGCCTGGAGGGCTGTCCGGTGGTGCTGGCCTCGGCGACGCCGTCGATCGAGACCCGGGTGAACGCGGCGCGCGGGCGCTACCGCCACGTGCTGCTGCCGGAGCGGTTCGGCGGGCGGCGCCTGCCCGACATCGCCGCCATCGACATGCGCAAGGACCAGCCCGAGCGGGGCCGCTTCCTCAGCCCGCCGCTGGTCAACGCCGTGAAGCATACCCTGGAGCGGGGCGAGCAGGCCTTGCTGTTCCTCAACCGCCGGGGCTACGCACCGCTGACCCTGTGCCGGGCCTGCGGGCACCGCTATCAGTGCAAGAACTGCTCGACCTGGCTCGTGGAGCACCGGTTCCGGCGGGCGCTCGTCTGCCATCAGTGCGGCTACACCGAGCGGCGGCCCGACGCCTGCACCGAGTGCGGCACCTTCGACAACCTGACCGCGTGCGGCCCTGGCGTCGAGCGGATCGCCGAGGAGGCCGCCGCGCTGTTCCCGGACCGGCGCATCGTCGTGCTGTCGAGCGACTTTCCCGGTGGCGCCGACCGCCTGCGACAGGAGCTGGAGGCGGTGGCGGCCGGTGAATGCGACCTCGTCATCGGCACGCAGCTGGTGGCCAAGGGCCACAACTTCCCGAGCCTGACCCTGGTCGGCGTGCTGGACGCCGATATCGGACTGACCTCTGGCGATCCGCGGGCGGCGGAGCGCACTTTCCAGCTGCTTCAGCAGGTCACCGGCCGGGCCGGGCGCGGCGACAAGCCCGGCCGGGCGCTGGTCCAGACCTACCAGCCCGAACACCCGGTGATCGCCTCCCTGTTGTCGGGGGATGCGGAGCGCTTCTATCAGGAGGAGATCCACGCCCGCGAGGCGGCGGGGCTGCCACCGTTCGGGCGGCTCGCCGCGCTGATCGTCTCGGCCGCCGAGCGGGAGGTCGCCGAGGCGCACGGACAGGCGCTCGCCCGCGCCGCCGATCCGCCGGAGGGTGTGATGGTGCTGGGGCCCGCGGAGGCGCCGCTCGCCTTGGTCCGGGGCCGCTACCGCTTCCGGCTGCTGGTGAAGACGGAGCGCAACATCGACATGCAGGCCTATCTGCGCGCCTGGATCGCCCGCGGCCCGAAGGTGCGTGGCAACGTCCGGGTCGCGATCGATGTCGACCCGCAGAGCTTTTTGTAAGACAGTGCGGCCACGGGCAGCGGACCCGCGGCCGGAGATCGGCGGCGGGACGCGTGCGGTTCCCGGAGGAGCGATCAGTGCTGAGCTATACCAAGACGCCGGACTCGAACGTCGCCGAGATCGTGGTCGACGGCAAGATCTCCGACGAGGAGATGAACGCCGCGATGAATGCCATGAAGGCGGACCTCGACAAGGGCGGCAAGATCAAGCTGCTCGAGGATATCCGCGCCTTCGAGGGCATGGAGCCGGCCGCCTTCTTCAAGGACCCGCGCTTCGGCATCTCGATGATGAAGAGCGTCAGCCATGTCGCCCTGGTGACGGATGCGCCCTGGCTGAAGGCATTGGCCGAGACCTTCAATTTCGTCTCGCCGACCCAGATCAAGGTGTTCGAGCGCGCCCGCCTCGCCGAGGCGCGGACCTGGCTCGCCGGCGCCGCCTGACCGTCGTCAGTCGGCCTGCGCGGTGCGGTCGTTCCTGCGCCGCGCGGTCCAGTGGCCGGAGCATAGGGTGGCGACCTTCCAGGTGCCCGAGCCGGTACCGGCCTGAAGCCGCCCGGTTCCGGTCCCGCTCGCCGTCCCGGTGGTGACGGCGAGACCGACGCTGCCGTCGGCGCCGACATGGCCGCTCACCCGGGCTCCTGCCTCGCCCGAGACCAGCCGAACCTGGCCCTCGCGGATCGCCAAGGCGTAGGTGTAGCGGGCGTTGCATAGCCCGCTCTCGGTCACGAGTTCCACCGACCACGTTCCGTTGTTCGCGCCCGGTGCGGCGTGGGCCGACGGGGATATGGGGGAGAACAGGCCGGCGGCGAGAGCCGCGGCGGCGACCAGTTTGATCATGCGGGTATCTCTTTCAGCAAAGCGCGCGCCGCCCGTCATGGCGCGCTGGGTCACACTCGTCGATGGAGGATGACGCGATGCTGAATGAGGGAAGCGGCAAGAGTATGGCTGCACGGTTTTTCGGTGAGATCAGGATCTGCGCCTCGATGAGGCGGAAATAGTCACGCCGCGCTCTGCGATTGCTTGGCCGTATCATTGATTGGGGAACGTTCATCCACGCCGTCCTCGAAGGCGGCGTGTGGAACGGGTGCGCCCGGGCCCGGCGTAGCATTCTTCTCGACCCGCGCCCGGATTTTCAGATTGCGCCTTGGCACGGGGAACAGACGCGCCCGCCCATACCGTCGAGCTCGTGCATCGCAGGGCGAGGCATCGGTCCCCCGCGCCGGCGCGAGAGACGAGATGTCCATTTCGGGCTGGACAGCGCGACGGCAGGATGAAGAAAAAGTCCTCTGCCGTCAGGGAGAGGAGGTGCGGCGCACCTGGCGGAACGCGCTGCGTGACCGTCGCAGCCCGTCCCGGAGCGGCAGTACGAGGCCGGTGTTTCGTCGAGCGGCGCGGACCATGTCCGCCCGACCGCGTGTCCCGGCCCCGCGCGTCTCAATCCGTCAGTGAGCGCGCCTCTTCCGGCAGCATGATCGGGATGCCGTCGCGGATCGGGTAGGCGAGCTTCGCAGAGCGGCTGATCAGTTCCTGGCGGGCGGAATCGTATTCGAGCGTGCCCTTGGTCAGCGGACAAACCAGGATCTCAAGGAGCTTGGGGTCCACGCGGGTCGCCTCGACGGTGGTTGTGAGGTCGTTGGTCATCGGTCGTGCGAGCCTATTGCATCGTCGGCTCGGGGCCGGAGCCGCGAACCAGTTCCATCTGCGTGACCGCGATCAGGATTTCCGCCCGGGTCTTAAGGTCGGGGGCCTCCAGCATCGCCTGCTTCTCGCGAACGCCGAACGGACTCATCATGCAGAGGGCGTTGACCAGCGCCTCGTCTGGCGCCTCGTCGATCCCGTCCCAATCCACCTTCAGATCGTTCGATTCCACGAAGTCGCGCAGTGCCTTGAGGACGCCGTCGCGGTCGACCAATTCCTCGCCCGCCCGCGCCTCGAAGTCCACCGCGAAGTCCTCGTAGGAGACGTGGCAGCGGCGGTAGGTGCTGGTGGAGGCCAGCTCGCTCTCGACCCGGAACCGGCTGATGCCGGTCAGCGAGACGAGGTAACGGCCGTCGCCGGTCTCGGCGTATTGCGTGATCCGTCCCACGCAGCCGACCCGGTAGAGCTTGGGGTTCGCCGCCCCCGACCCTTCCGGATCGGGCTGGATCATCCCGATCACCCGATCCGTGCGCATCGCGTCGTCGATCATCGACAGGTAGCGTGGCTCGAAGATGTTCAGGGGCATCTGGCCGCGCGGCAGCAGCAATGCGCCGGGCAGCGGAAAGACTGGGATGACCGCGGGGCAATCCGCCGGGCCCTTGTAGCTCGCATGGGTGCTCATGGCGCCTCCCGGATGGGCCTGATGCTGGGGCGGAATATCCGCCCCAGGGCGAGCCGAAGTGTCATGAGAACAGGAGCGCCGAGAGCTTGCGTCGTCCCCGGATCGTGTCGGGATCCATCACGCCCCAGGCCTCGAAGAACTGCAGGAGCTGCTTGCGCGCCGCATCCTCGTTCCATTCCTTGTCTCGCTTGCGCAACTCGATCAGGTGATCGACCGCCTGTCCGCGCTCGTTCGCGGCGGCGAGACCCAGAGCGAGGTCGAACCGCGCCTGGTGGGCGTCCGGATTGGCGTCGACCTCACGCTGCAATCCCGTGAGGTCGCCGAGCGAGGCGGCCTGCTCGGCGAGTTCCAGGGCGGCACGGACGCCGGTGAGCGCCGGGTCGGCGGCCTTTGCGTCCGGGACCATCGCCAGCACGCGCTTGGCATTCTCGATCTCGCCGGCGTCGAGCTGCATCTTCGCCAGGCCGGCGAGCGCCGCCACGTTGTCGGGCTGCTGCTCCAGGACCGCGGCGTAGATCTCGGAGGCGCCCGCAAGGTCGCCCTCCTCGATCAGGGCGGCGGCGTCCGCGAGTGCCAGCTCGACCGGATCCTGGGCGGGGCCCGCGACACGGTCGATCAGCTCCTTGATCTGGCTTTCCGGTACCGCACCCATGAAGCCGTCGACGGGCTGGCCCTTCTGGAACACGATCACGGCCGGGATCGACTGGATCCCGAGCTGGCCCGCGATCGAGGGATGGTCGTCGATGTTCATCTTGACCAGGGCCACGGTGCCCTTGGCCGCCTTGACAACCTTCTCCAGGACCGGCGTGAGCTGCTTGCAGGGGCCGCACCACGGCGCCCAGAAATCGACCAGAACCGGCCGGTGCATCGACTCGGCGATGACATCCTGTCGGAAGCCCGCGGTCGTCGTGTCCTTGATCAGGGCATCGGTGTCGCCGGCCGGAGCGGCGCCGCCGGCAAGGGTGTCATTCAGCATTGGCCTAGCTTCGGAACTTTTTTCGTGGAGTGCCTTAGATGGGGCTTCGGACCGGGTCTGACCAGTCCAAACTCACCGGGCCGGCGCCCCGGGTGCCCCCTTCTCCGCAGCTTTGGCGGCCGTTACGAAGGTTCCGGCGAAGGCGCGGCCATCCGCCGTGCTGGCCTCGCAGGTGATCGCGGTGCGGCCGGGCTCCGGGGCCGAGAAGCGGCAGGCGCCGATCGCCAGCGTCGGCGTCCCGTCCTTGCCGACCATCACCAAGTTGATCGGCTGCAGCGGGTCGGTCTCCTCGGTCGCCTCCTGCTGTGCGCCGTTGCCGCTGAAGCTGATGGTCTGGCCATCCTTCGCGGAGAAGTCGAAGCTCGTGCGGTTGCGGTTGACGGCATTCATCAGCACGTCGCTGCAGGACGCGCTGAGATCCTGGCCGTTGACGATCAGCTTCTCGCACGACCCTTCCAGCCGGAGCGCAGCCTGCGCGTGCGCCGTGCAGGGGAGGCCGAGGAGCGCGCAAAGCAGCGCGAGGCGCAGTCGGTTCGTCATGGCAGGCCTGTCTCCTCCGTTTGCGGTCGAACTAGGCGTCCTGAACGGTCTGTCGAGGGAGGCGGGCCTGCCGGGCGGGATCGGCCTCCGCTCAACCGAACCGTAGGGCACGGTCGTTTGGGGCGGTGAGATCGAGTTCTGGACCGAGCGGTACGATCCGGGTCGGGTTGATGGTCGGATGACTCTCGTAATAGTGCCGCTTGATGTGCGTGAAATCGACTGTCGAGCCCACACCGGGAAGCGCGTAGAGGTCGCGCAGATAGTTCGACAGGTTGGGATAATCCGCGATGCGGCGCCGGTTGCACTTGAAATGCCCGACATAGACGGCATCGAACCGCACGAGCGTCGTGAACAGGCGGATATCAGCCTCGGTCAATCGGTCGCCGCAGAGATAGCGGCCCCGGTCGAGGCGCTCCTCCAGCGCGTCGAGTTCGGAAAACAGCGCCTCGAAGGCTACCGCGTAGGCGTCCTGCGCGGTGGCGAAGCCGGCCTTGTAGACGCCGTTGTTGACCCGGTCGTAAACCCGCTCGTTGATCGCGTCGATCGCAACGCGCAGATCCTCGGGGTACAGGTCCGGCCCGGTCTCCCCGAAGGCGCTGTTGAGCATCCGCAGGATCTCGGCGGATTCGTTCGACACGATGGTGCCGCGCTTGCGGTCCCACAGCACCGGCACCGTGACGCGGCCGGTATAGGATGAGTCCGCCGCCCGGTAGACCTCGTAGAGGCGGCTGGCGCGATGGATCGGGTCCGGCGTCGCCCCGGGCGTGTCTCCGAACACCCAGCCCTCGGCACCCATGTGCGGATCCACCACCGAGACCGTGATCGCCTCCTCCAGGCCCTTGAGCGCCCGCCCGATCAGGGTGCGGTGGGCCCACGGGCAGGCCAGCGAGACGTAGAGGTGATAGCGCCCCGGCTCGGCCCTGAAGCCGCCCTCCCCTGAAGGACCGGGTGCTCCGTCGGCGGTCACCCAGTTGCGGAAGGACGAGGCCTTCCGCTCGAACCGGCCTCCGGTCGAGGCGGTGTCGTACCACTGGTCGCGCCAGACGCCGTCGACGAGGAGGCCCATGGTGATATCCCGGTTCAGATGGTCGTCGAAGCGAGATGGGAGCCCGGACGGCTGCGGAAAGGGGCCGGCGGCGCCGTCCGACTCGGTTCCGGCGTGCGCCCCAGCCTCGTGCAACGCAGGCTTGCGCGAACGCTTCTATTGCAGTGCAGCATAATCGGCCATTTTCCGGCCACCCGCCCGCTTCTGCGCATCCGCAGCGCCCCCGGCTCGGCGGGAGACTGGATGGAGCTGAGAGATGTCGTTCGCGCTGGTGCCCGTCGCTGAGGCGGCACTGTTCACCCTGGGGTGTCTGTTGATCCACACCCTTAAGCGGCATGCGGACGTGGTCACGGCGACGCTCGCCTGCGTCGCCACCCTGCTCGTGCTGATGATCGGGATCGCCTGCGCCCCCGAATCCTTCGTCAAGTATCAGGGGGCCAGCATCACCGAGTTCGCCCGCCTGGACCCCGCGATCTACTGAGCCGCGGTGGCGCGCCCGGCGCCGTTCATCTGCGCCAGCCGCCCGCCGGTCCCGCGCTGGCCAGAGACCGCCACGTCGAAATCGTCCCGCGGCAGCCGCGCCAGGAATCGCTCGGCCAACTCGAACAGCAGGATGTCGGGGCGCACGCGTTCGATGTAGCCCCAGTCGAGGCTGGCCGACCAGACAAAGTGAACCTCGCGGAAGCTTTCGGCCAGCAGCCCGGTCAGCAGGAACGGGTCAAAATGCGCGCAGGAATCACCGAACAGCACGAGGCGGCGCGGGTCGGCGCCCTCCGCCTCGTTCCGGAAAACGACGTGGGCCCCGACATGGGCCTCCCGGTCGCGCCCCTGCGCCTCGTAGGCGGCGAGCAGCGGGCCGACCTCGACCCGCTTGGCGTCGCGCAGCAGCATGAACCGGTTCAGCCGCTCCAGTGGGCGCTCGCTGAGTTTCTCGCCGAGGTCCATCACGGCTTCGGTGACGAGTTGCGGCCGCGCGCCGATATCGGCCGGCGGGATCGACCCCAGCGCGCGCATGATCTCGCGATAGGCCAGGAGGCAGCCCTCGATGGTCCAATGCGTGTCGGTGCGGAGGTAGAGCGGCACCAGGCCGTCACGGCCCGCCCGGAGGGGCGACAGGAGATCGAGGTAGGCCGGATGCCGGGCCAGGCGTCGCGCCAGACGGCGTGTGGAGGCCTTGCCCGGGGCGTAACGCAGCCCGTCGGTCTTGTCGTCGTAGACCGACAGCTTCTCCGGCACGATCACGTGAAGGCAGCGGATCCCGAGACGCTCCGCGCGCCGGGCCCGGGCTTCGATCAGCCGCGTCCAGCCGCGCAGGAGCAGCCAGTGCCGCAATCCGCCCCGGTAACGGTCCAGGACGCGGTTGGTGCCGCCGATGAGGAACAGCCATCCGTCGCGGCCGACATGTACGCTCTCCCTGCCTGCAGCCATGGCGGTGCTTTAGAGCCGTTCCCGATCACCTTGCAATCGGGAACGGCGACAGGCCTTCGATGCGGCGAGCGCTTCGGCCGCACGCTGCCGGGTCGCCGAGGCCGGACCCGCCCGGGGTGGCGTGCGTTCGACAGACATGTCGTCCAGCGCTGCCCTGATGCCCGCCCCCTCGCCGGCCGAAAGCCACGGCTCGGCCCGTGCCCGTCCGGCCCGGCTCTGGCGCCCGCGCCGAGTGCTGGTAACCCCGGCCGCGCTGGATTTCGCGCATGGGCGTGCCATGGTCGCGCGGGCCGAGGCGATGGGGCTGCCCGTGGAGCGGCTCGCCGCCAACCGCCTCACCGGGCTGCGCGACGCTGATCCGCGCCGGGCCTACACCGCTGCCAAGGCGACCCTCGCCATCACGGTGGCGCCGCCGACGAAGCTGCGGTTGCAACCGATCCCGCCCTCGGCCGACTGGCGCTTCGACCTCGCGGAGGGCTGCCCGGCCCATTGCCAGTATTGCTACCTCGCCGGCTCGCTCCAGGGGCCGCCCTTGACCCGGGCCTACGCCAATCTCGACGCGATACTGGGCAACCTCGCGGGCTATGCCGGCCAGGGCGCCGTGACCTCCGCGTCCACTGAGCGCGCTCACGAGGGCACGACCTTCGAGGCGTCCTGCTACACGGATCCTCTGGGCATCGAGCATCTCACCGGCTCGCTCTCGGCGGCGATCCGGCATTTCGGCGCTTGGAACGCGCCGGTGCAGTTGCGCTTCACCACGAAGTTCGCCGCCGTCGCCCCGCTCCTCGACCTGCCGCACAACCGGCGCACGCGGATCCGCTTCTCGGTCAATGCCCGTCCCGCTTCCCGCTACGAGGGCGGCACCGACCCGCTCGACGCGCGGCTCGCCGCCATGGCCGCGATGGCGCGGGCCGGCTATCCCGTGGGCCTAACCATCGCGCCGATCATCCCGGTACCGGATTGGGAGGCGGCCTATGCCGGGCTGATCCGCGATGCCGCCGACGCGCTGGCGGGCATCCCCGATCTGGACCTGACCGCCGAACTCATCACCCACCGCTTCACGCCGGTCTCGAAGGCGGTCCTGCGCGGCTGGTACCCGGGCTCGGACCTGCCCCTCGACGAAGCCGACCGCGTGGAAAAGCGCACCAAGTTCGGCACCGTGAAGCACGTCTTCCCGAAGCCCTTGATGCAGGCGATGCGCACGCATCTGACGGATCGCCTTGCTCGCGACCTGCCGGCCGCGCGGGTGCTCTACTGGACCTGAGCGGTTTTGGCGCCATGTCGCGTCTCATGCATGACGCGGCCCCCCTGATCCTGACGCTCGCCTTCGACGAGCCGACTTTCGCGCGCTTCGACGGCGAGCGCCGGCGCAACTTCCCGGAGGCCCTGAACTTCATCCCGGCCCACGCGACGCTGTTCCACCACCTGCCGGGGGACCGGGAGCGCGGGGTGATCGAGGCGGTGACGACGCTGGCCCGGACGGTGCCGGCGCCTGGCGTCGCCGTCACGGGCCTGCGCTTCACGGGCCGCGGCGTCGCCTACGTCCTCGAATCCGAGTCGCTGTCGAACTTCCGGGCGCGGCTGGCCAAGGCCTTCGAGCCCTACTTGACGGCGCAGGACCGGCAGGGTTGGCGGCCACACGTGACGGTGCAGAACAAGGTCACCCCCGACAAGGCCCGCGCGCTCCACGCCGACCTGTCGGCCGGCTTCGCGCCGTTCCACTTCACTGCGCCCGCGACGCAACTGTGGCGCTATCTTGGCGGTCCCTGGGAGCCCGTCGCCACGCTGGCCTTCGGGGAGAATGCCTGATGGTTCTCACACCGACCGGAAGGGGAGCGCCATGAGGGCGCCGGGTGGCCTGCAGCGCAATCCCCTGACCGGGCGCGCGATGTCGGTCTGGCTGCGCCTGCGGCTGAACGAGGTCGGGCCCCTCGTGGCTCTGCTCGGGGTCAGCATCCTGGGCTACGGCTTCTTCTACCTCGCCCACGAGGTCGGCGAGGGCTCGACCGCGGCGCTGGACCGCAAGATCCTCCTGGCCCTGCGCAATCCCGCCGACCTGTCCGACCCGATCGGGCCGCCCTGGCTCGAGGAGACGATGCGCGACATCACCGGGCTCGGCAGCGTCTTCACGGTCCTGTTCCTGACCTGTGCGGTGGCGGCCTACCTGGCGGTCTCCGGACGCCGGCGGATCAGCCTGTTCGTGCTCGCCGCGGTCGGCAGCGGTGAGCTAATCTCGACGGTGCTGAAGCTGTTCTACCAGCGGCCCCGGCCGGACCTTGTCCCGCACGGCATGGAGGTCTTCACGGCGAGCTTCCCGAGCGGCCACGCCACGATGTCGGCGATCGCGTACCTGACCCTGGCGACCCTCATTGCCCGGCTCGACCGCAATCGCAGCGCGAAGGCCCTGGTTCTCGGACTGGGGGTCGGCCTGACGCTGCTGGTCGGACTCAGCCGGATCTATCTCGGCGTGCACTGGCCGAGCGACGTGCTGGCCGGGTGGTGCATTGGCGCGGCCTGGGCGTCGCTGTGCTGGTTCGTCGCCCTCCAGCTTCAGCGGCGGGGCGAAGTGGAGGCGCCCGATCCCCCGCCGCCCGCCTGACCGGACGATCAAGGTAAACCGGAGGTTGAGGGGGCCTTCGGGTACCATCCGCGAGGCGACGGAGGCGGCCTCCGAGCCGGATTCCGGCGGCCCGCCGCCTGGCCGACAGTGAGGCGGAGGTCGCGCGTCTGCGCGCCGCGCTGCTGTCCGGAAACGACCGGATGCCGGCCTGCGTTCACTGACGGGACAGCGTCGATCGCGGACGCTCGTCCCATGTCGCGGCGATTCGATGCCGTGACCCGGATCCAGCGAAACGGCGAGGCTCATGGCGGACGACACCCGGCTCTCACGACGCACCCTCCTGGCCGCGGGGGGCGCCCTGGCCGGCGCTGGCCTCGGCAGCACCGCCCAGGCGGCCCAGCCCGGCCCGGCGGTTCCGACCGATACCGGCGCAGTTCAGGGCGGCCGCGTGATGTTCCCGAACTGGCGCGGCCCGGCCGACCGGCCGCCGGTGCCGAGCCCGGCGCCGCAGCCTCCGGGCCAGCGGGTCGGCTATTGCGTCGTCGGCCTCGGGCGTTTGAGCCTCGACGAGATCCTGCCGGCCTTCGGGGCTACCAAGCGCTCGCGGTTGGCCGCGGTGATGTCGGGAACCCCCGACAAGGCCAAGCTCGTGGCGCGGCAATACGGCCTGCCCGAGGATGCCGTCTACGGCTACGACGAGTGGGATCGGCTGAAGGCCAACCCGGCAATCCAGGCGGTCTACGTCGTGACGCCCAACAGCGTGCACCGGGACAACGTCCTGGCCGCCGCGGCAGCCGGAAAGCAGGTGCTGTGCGAGAAGCCGATGGCGGTAGCCTCGCAGGAGTGCCGCGACATGATCGCGGCCTGCAACCAAGCCAACGTCAAGCTGATGATCGCCTATCGCTGCCAGTACGAGCCGCACAACCGCGCGGTGATCAAGCTCGCCCGCTCAGGCGAGTTCGGGCGTCCCCGGCTGATCCAGGCGTTCAACGGCCAGACGAGCGGGCTGCCTGAGCAGTGGCGGCTCAAGAAGGCGCTCGCGGGCGGCGGATCGCTGCCGGATATCGGGCTCTACTGCCTCAACACCACCCGGGCCGTCCTCGGCGAGGAGCCCGACCTGATCCAGGCCCAGATCCACTCTCCGCCCGACGATCCGAAGTTCCGCGAGGTCGAGGAGACGGTCACCTTCACGATGCGCTTCCCGTCCGGGGTGATCGCGCAATGCACGTCGAGCTACGGCGTGTACGAGGCCCGGAGCCTGACGCTCCACACCGGGAGCGCCTCCGTCGATCTGCAGAACGCCTTCGCGTACGAGGGCCAGCGCCTGTTCGTGTCCCACCGCGACGGCAAGAACGGAACCCGCGACGAGAAGGTTCTGAGCCCCAAGAACCAGTTCGCCCTCGAGATGGACCACTTCTCCCGGTGCATCCAGGAGAACCTGCGTCCCCGCACCCCCGGCGAAGAGGGGCTGCAGGATCAGGTGCTCATGGAGGCGATCTACGAGGCCGCGCGCACCGGTGCGCCGGTGAAGGTCGGGCCGCCCGCGGGGGCCGCCTCGGGCCTCGACGTGACCCGCGGACCGGAGCCGGAGGAGCCGAGCTGAGAGCGCTCAGAACGGCAGCAGGATATCCACGATCTGCTGGCCGTAGCGGGGCTGCTGCACGTCGGTGATCTGGCCGCGGCCGCCATACGCGATGCGGGCCTGGGCGATCTTGGTCGAGTCGATGGTGTTGTCGGACTCGATGTCCTCCGGCCGGACCACGCCGGCCACCACCATCTCGCGAACCTCGAAGTTGACGCGGATCTCCTGCTTGCCCTCGACCACCAGGTTGCCGTTGGGCAGCACCTGCGTGACCACCGCGGCGACGTTGGTGGTCACGGTCTCGGCCCGCTGGACCGAGCCGGCGCCGTCGTTGGCCGTGGCCGAGGTGGCGGCGAGCAGCGCGGTGCTGCCGACGCCGAAGGACTTGCCGACGGCATTGTTCTCCAGCCCCAGGGCGTTCGGCAGGCCGAAACTTTCGGTGTTGGCCCGGGACCGCTTGGTCTCGTTGTTGATGTTGGCCTTGTCGGTGACGTTGACCTTCACGGTCAGCAGGTCGCCGAGCCGGGCCGCCCGCTGATCCTTGAAGAACGCCCGGGAGCCGGTGCGCCAGAGCGAATTCGGCGCGTAGGAGACCGGCTGCACGTCGGGCATCGGCATCCGGACAGGCTTGTAGCCCGGCTGGGTGGTTGGATCCTCGATCGCCGACAGCGCCGGGGTGGCGCCGACCTGGGACAGCCGGTCGGCGGTGTTGCAGGCCCCGAGGCCGGCGAACAGCACGGCGACGAGCGGGGTCAGGGCGAGGCGGCTGGTCATCGGGAAACTCGTTGACGCATCGGATGGGCGATCAGCGCAGGGACGCCGTCGCCTGGACTTGCGGGGCCGCGGCGGCCTGCTGAGCCGTGGAGGCGGGGCCGACCGAGACCCGGCCGGGGCCGACCACGGTAGCCTGGAGGACCTTCTTCGAGGCCACGTTCACGACGTTGACGACCGCGCCCATCCGGCCGGCCTCGTTGGCCAGCCCGCGCATCGACAGGCTGACGCTGGCGGTCTCGTACACGATGGTCACGCTCTCGCCCCGGGCCACCAGCTCCGGCAGGGCGGTGTCGGAGACCCGCAGCACCGTGCCGGCCGGCAGCGCGTGCTGGGCGACCTCACCCAGGACCGCCGTGGCGCCGGCCTGCGCGTCGGCCGCGACCATCTCGCGGGGACGGCGCTCGACGACGAGGTCGCCGTCTCGCACCGGATCACCCCGGTTGAGCGACCGGGTGAGCACCGCCACCTCGCGCAGTTCGACCACCACGCCCGAGACCCGGAGCGATGCCTGCCGCTCGCCGAGGCTGACGAGACCCGTGACGCGGCGGGAGCGCGGATCGTAGGTCAGGTCGAGGGCCGTGGCCTGACCGGCGAGGTCAACCGGCGCCAGCAGCGTCGGGCCGTCGCCGTCGAAGCGGACGGCCACGCTGCGCGGATCGAGGCCGTAGCCCGTCTCCAGGGCGCGCTTGAGCGCGGCCTCCAGATCCGGCGGTCCCAGGCGTCGCGCGGCGCGCTGCACGGCGATCTGCATCCGGCCACCGGTCTCCAGGCCGGTCAGGCCCAGGGCTGCGGCGGCCTCGACGATGCGGCGGGTCTGGATCGTGCCGGTGGCGCCGAGCGCGGGTGAGCGGAACAGCGGCCGCGCGGCGAGCGCGTCCGGCGCGCCCTCGACGAGGTCGGACAGGGCGAGCACATCGCCGCGGGCGGTCACGTCTCCGCGCAGGCGCGGCTGCGCCTTTTGAGCCTCGTTCTGCGGGGGGGCGGTCTGGGCCATCGCCGGGATCGCAAGGGCGCCGATGGCCGCGAAGGTCAGGAAGGCGAGCGCCGCGCGCACAAGCACCGCGGCGCCGGGGGGCGCCACCCGCGGGCGGGTCCGGCGGACGATCGGGTTGAGGTCGCTCTCGTCCGTCGCCGTGCTGACGAGGGGCAGGTCGGCAAGGTCGATCTGGGAGCCGGCATACATGATCGGAGACCTGAAGTGAGGGCAGGACGCGCGGTCAGCTGCGGAACATCTGCGAGGTGGTAGAGAGCATCTGGTCGGCGGCGGTCACGACCTTCGAGTTCATCTCGTAGGCGCGCTGCGCGGCGATCAGCGACGAGATCTCGGTGACGGCGTTCACGTTCGCCTCTTCCAAATAACTCTGCTGAAGGTTTCCAAATCCTTCCGCTCCCGGCAGGCCGCTGATCGCCGGCCCCGAGGCCGCCGTCTCGATGAACAGGTTGTCGCCGATCGATTCGAGGCCGACCTTGTTGACGAATCGCGAGAGCTGGAACTGGCCGAGCGCCTGCGGCGCGGTCTGCCCGGGCAGCGTCGCCTGGACGGCGCCGGTAGCGCTGATCGTGACCGCGGTCGCCGTCTGCGGCACGGTGATCGCCGGATCGAGCAGGTAGCCGTCGCGGGTGACGAGCTGGCCGGTGGCCGAGAGGTCGAACGAACCGTCCCGGGAATAGGCGGTGCGGCCATCCGGCATCGTCACCCGGAAGAAGCCCTCGCCACGGACCGCGACGTCGTAGTCCTTCTCGGTCGAGCTCAGCGTGCCCTGCGACATGACGCGGGCGGTCGAGGTCGTCTTCACGCCCGAGCCGAGGGCGAGGCCGGCGGGAAGCTGGGTGTTCTGCTCGGAAGTCGAGGAGCCGGCTCGGCGCAGGTTTTGGTAGAGCAGATCCTGGAAATGCACCTGCTGGCGCTTGTAGCCGGTGGTGCGCAGGTTCGCGATGTTGTTCGAGATGACCTGGACGTTCAGTTCCTGGGCCGCCATGCCGGTGGCGGCTGAGTAAAGGGCGCGCATCGGTCGAGCCCCCCTTACGCGACGTCGGCGAGGCGGCGGATCGCCGTGCCCCGCAGGTCGTCGAGGCGGCTGATCATGCTCGACACCATGGCATAGGAGCGGTTCACGTCCATCAGCCGGGTCATCTCGATGACCGGACGGACGTTCGAGCGCTCCAGCGCGCCGGATTCCAGGCGGCCGTCGAGTCCGGCCGCGCGGGCCGGCTCGGGCGACGCGTAGAGGTTGCCGCCCTCGTTGGTGAGACGCTGCGGGTTTGCGAAGGTGACGAGCTTGATCTTGCCGCGGATGCCGAGGTTGGTCGACACGGTGCCGTCGAGGCCGATCGTCAGCCCGGTCTCCTGCTGGTTGATGGTGATCGGCCCGCCGTCGCCGACGACCTTGTAGCCGTCGCTGGTCACCAGCGCGCCGGTCGGGTCGATCTCGAAGGCGCCGTTCCGGGTGTAGCGCTCGCCTTGGGGCGACTGCACCGCGATGAACGCCGAGCCCTTCACCGCGACGTTGAGCGGGTTGCCGGTCTGCTCGATCGGCCCCTGCCCCAGGTCCAGCGTCGTGCCCTGGTCGATGACGTAGGAGAGGCGCCTGTCCGGGCGGGCGAACGAATCCGCGCTGGCCACCGGCATCAGGTATTCCTGGAACCGCGTGCTCCGGCCCTTGAAGCCGGTGGTCGAGACGTTCGCCATGTTGTTGGAGATGACGTCCAGCTCGCGCTGAAGCGCCACCTGGCTCGACACGCCGACGAAGAGGGCATTCTGCATCGTGGACTCTGACACTCGCGTGCCGCGGTGGCGGCAACGATCCATTCAGCATCCGCTGTGCCAACGCTCAAAAATCCAAATTTAAATGCAAATTGAATGATTTGCGCGACGCTCCGGCAACCACCCGGATGGGTCGGGCCTGCGCTACGGCAATCCTGGCCCGGCAGGATTTGCCCGCTTAACGACGCGTTAACCGTAATGCTCCGATATCCGGTCATACCCGGCACGCGGATATCCGCGAGAGAGTATTATTTCCCATGGCCAAGAAGCCCAAAAAGGCCGCCGAAGAGGGCGAAGCCGGCGCCGAGGCGGCTCCGAAGGGCAAGAAGAAGCTCATCATGATCGGGGCGGCCGTGTTGCTGGTCGTCGTCGGCGGCGGCGGTGCCTTCATGATGATGGGGTCTGGCGGTGGCGGTGAGGGCAAGGAGGCTGCCTCGGGCGGCGGACATGGTGGTGGTCACGGCGGCGGGCACGGCGACGCCGCCAAGGGCGTCGGCCCGGACGGCAAGAAGCCGATCGTGTTCGTCGAGATGCGCGAGATGCTGCTGAACCTCAGCCCCGACGCGCCACAGGAGAAGGCCAAGTACGCCAAGCTGCGGCTCGCCCTGGAACTCAAGGATGCCGGGGTCGAGGACGAGGTGAAGCCCCTGATGCCGCGCATCGAGGACACCCTGCAGGTCTACATGCGCGAGCTGCGTGCGAGTGACCTCACCGGGTCGGTCGGGCTCTACCGGCTGCGCGAGGAGTTGCTGCGGCGCGTGAACGTCGCCGTCTATCCCGCCAAGGTCGAGGCGGTGCTGTTCAAGGACGTGATCGTCCAGTGACCGACCCGTCGGCCCTGGCGGTCACCGCGAACCAGGCTTCTAGCGGACGCGTCTGATGGAACCCGAGGACGAACTTCCCGAAGACGACTGGTCGGCCGCCCTCCTGGAGCAGGGCGCCGAGGGCGGCGACACATCGCTCGCCGAGGAATGGGGCGCGGCGCTCGCCGAGCAGGGCACCACGCGCAACGCCGGAGACGTCGCCGCCGAATGGGCGACGATGATCGAGGACGGGGAGAGCGACAACCTCCCCGAGCTCGCCGGCAACGACCGGGTGCTGAACCAGGACGAGATCGACGGCGTCCTCGGCTTCTCGATGCGCGAGCTCTCGGCCTCGGGGGCCGGGGGCGTTCAGGCCATCGTCGACTCGGGCGTCGTCCAGTACGAACGCCTGCCGATGCTGGAGATCGTCTTCGACCGGATGATCCGGTTGCTGTCGACCTCCCTGCGCAACCTGTTCCAGGACAACGTCGAGGTGACGCTGGACAACATCACCTCGGTGCGCTTCGGCGACTATCTCAACGCGATCCCGCTCCCGACCCTGCTGGGCGTGTTCCGCGCCGAGCAATGGGAGAATTCCGGCCTCGTCACAGTCGATTCGAACCTCGCCTACGCGACCTTCGACCTGCTGCTCGGGGGCAAGCGCGGTGGCTCGTCGAGCCGTCTCGACGGACGGCCGTTCACGTCGATCGAGATGACGCTAGTGCGCCGCCTCGTGGAGATCGTGCTCGGCGACCTGGAGATGTCGTTCCAGCCGCTCTCGCCGGTGACCTTCGGCATCGACCGGATCGAGACCAACCCGCGCTTCGCCACCATCACCCGCCCCGGCAACGCCGCGATCCTGATCAGCCTCCGCCTCGACGTCGACGGGCGCGGCGGCATGCTGCAGATCCTGTTCCCCTACGCGACCATCGAGCCGATCCGGGAACTGCTGACCCAGAGCTTCATGGGCGAGAAGCTCGGCCGAGACCATGTCTGGGAGGGCCACCTCGCCACCGAGATCTGGCAGGCCGACGTCACCATGGAGGCGGTGCTGCACGAGATGATGCTGCCGCTCAAGCAGGTGATGCGCCTCAAGGTCGGCGACACCCTGATGTTCGACGCCAAGCCCTCCGACCTGATTGCGGTGCGCTGCGGCGACTGGGCCCTCACCCAGGGACGGATCGGCCAGGTCGACGGTAACATCGCCGTGCAGGTCACCCGGCCCCTGCGCCGCTCGCGCACGACCATCCAGGCCTACGAGGCCTCAATGAACAGCCACACAGACGTCTAGCGTGCGATAGGTCCGGATCATGAGTCTCTTCGTCACGCTCGCCGCCGACATCCTGGTCGCCGTCCTCCTGGCGGCCACGATCGTCACCTGCCTGCGCCTGTCGCGCCGGATCAGCCAACTCAAGGGTGACGAGGCGGCCTTGCGCCAGACTATCGGCGACTTAATGGTCGCCACCAGCACCGCCGAGCGCGCTATCGCGGGGCTGCGCTCGGCGATCGATGACGGCGACCGCACCCTGACCACGCGGATCGAGGCCGCCACAGCCCGCTCCGCCGAACTGGCTGCGCAGGTGGAGGCCGGGGAGACCGTCGTGATGCGCATCGGAGCGATCGTCGCGCAGATGCGCGCCGCGCCGGTCCGATCCGAGCCGCCGTCCGCCCCGCGGCCGGTCCCCGAGCCCGAGGCTCCCGCGACGCGCCGGTCCGAGCCCGCGAGCCCCAACGGCGAGCGCCTCGGCGCCGCCGCCGCCGCGGCCCTGGCCATGAGCGAGCGCGCCCTCGCCCGCGTCCGGGCGCGCGCCGCGTGACCGGCGTCCCGGCCCCGAAGATCCCACCGGCACCCAAGCCGACCCCGCAGGCGCCACGCACGGACGCCACGGCCCTGCGCCGCCCGCGGTTGAAGCCCGTGCGGCCGGTGCGGCTGCGCCTGATCGATGCCGTGGCGATCGCAGCCGGCGGCCTGCTGCTGCTCAAGCTGCTCACCCTGGGGCAGGTCGGCCTGCCGGGTGCCGGAACCCTGCCCGAATACGGCCGGGCGGTGGCCCGGGCGCGCACCGGCTACGAGCCCCCCGATCCCGGTACCACCGGCTCGGTCGGCGCCAAGGAGGAGACGGCCGCGGCACCGATCGAGAAGCCGTCGGAGATGCCCGCGCCCGAGCCGGCGAAGGCGGCATCCGGTTCCCCGACCGAACGCGCGCTCCTGGAAAAGCTCGGCGCCCGGCGCGACGCGCTGCGGCAGAAGAACGACGAGCTGGAACTGCGCGAGAAGATGCTCAACGAGGCCGAACGCAAGCTCGAGACCGGGCTGGGCGACCTCAAGCAGGCGGAGGAGAAGGTCGATTCGGCTGCCAAGGCCCGCGAGGACGCCGAGAAGCAGGGGCTCAAGAACATCGTCACGATGTACGAGACGATGAAGCCCAAGGATGCTGCCCGGGTGTTCGACCGCCTCGGCCAGGACGTGCTGGTGCCGATCGTGCTGGCCATGAACCCGCGCAAGATGGCCGAGGTGCTCTCGGCGATGCAGCCCGATACGGCCGAGCGCCTCACCGTCACCCTGGCCAACCGGGCGCGCGGGGTCGGAACTGCGCAGGCGCAGGTCGGCGCGGCCCTCCCGGCGAACGAGTTGCCGGCGATCGATCCGGGACCACCGCTGTCGCGATAGGCTCGCGAGGCCCTCCGGTCTCACGCCGATGCGGCAGCGCCTCCCGGCCTCCGCCTCGGTCGACGATGACGAATGGAGATCGCCCGGTGTCCCGGTGTCGAAGGGCGAGGCCGGGTCTTTCCTGGATGCCCGCGCGGCGACCTGGTCCCGGAGCAGGCAAGGGTTTTCGGGAAATCGTATCGTCTGCCGGCTCGGGACCGAACTGAATCGGTGCCGATCGCATGAGATGCGCTGCGCAGTGTCCTTGATATTACAGTAAAAACATTTACTGCGCTGCGCAAATTCATGTATCTGGGCCGGACGGTGATGACTTCGAGGGAATATCTCCTTTCCGGTGCATCTAGCTTGGCCGGCAAGCTGTTAGACAATGTTGCCATCCAAAAGATGTTATTCAACGCTTTGCGCCTCAACAGGAAGCAGGTACGACGGTTCGTATTGGATCGCGATGCGACGTTCCTTGCGTATTGCCTTGCGCGAAGGTCTCAATCGAAATCGCAGATTTTGCAGGATCTCTGGGTTTGCTTCGAGCTGGGCGAGAAGATCGGCGGCTACTTTGTAGAATTCGGGGCCACGAACGGCAGGAAGAACAGCAACACGTGGCGGCTCGAAAAAACACTGGGGTGGAAGGGGATTCTTGCGGAGCCGAATCCTATCTGGCACGCCGCGTTGGCGGCCGAGCGAGACGCCGCGATCGAACACAGATGCGTTTCGTCCCGGTCGCACGAGACGGTCACCTTCATCGCGACCAACGACTCGGATCCCGAATTGAGCGGCATCGCCCGTTTCGCTGAGTCCGACCATTTCGCCGAGACGCGCAGCCGCGGGCAGCGCATCGAGATTGAAACCATTTCCCTGGACGATCTGCTCGACGCCTACGCGGCGCCGCCTTGCATCGATTACCTGTCGATCGATACCGAGGGGAGCGAACTCGACATCCTTTCGGCTTACAGCTTCAGCCGAAAATTCAATGTCCTATCTGTCGAGAACAATCCGAAGAACGAGGTCGCGATCGACGCGCTTCTCGCTGCGAAGGGATATGTCCGGGTTTTTCGGCAGTTCTCCCAGTGGGATAGCTGGTACGTATCCGGGGAACTGAGGGCTGAAGGACCGGTGATCGTGGCGGCCCCGGATGCATGATCGTCATCCCGGATCGCGAATGGCTTTAGGTTAAGCACCGGTCAAAGGTTTCGCCGGTCGTGATCGCTGAGATCACTTCCGCCAGATCGGGCCGGTTCGTCGGGGTCGGTTGCAGGCAGGCCTCCACAAGCGTCTGCAGCCCGTTCAGGGCCCCGTCGCTGCGGTCCAGCAACTCGCTCAGCAGGATCCCCACCGCCCGCACCTCGATCCGCTTCAGCGCCGCACCGTCTTCGCCAGCAGGCAGCGCCGAGGCGGCGCCGAAATCGCTGAGCACGGCGGCGCCGGTTGCGGCATTCCACAGCGTGTTGTGGGCGTAGACGTCGCCGTGGAGCAGGCCACGCCCGTGCAGATGGGCCACGGCTTCGGCCACCGCGCCGGCGATGCGCAGGCCATGCCCTGTGGCAAGCGTCAGGGTGGGGTCGTAGACGTCACGGCTGCAACTCGCGAGGCTCGGCGGGCCGGCGAGCACGCGCCACTGGGCCGGCAAGAGCCGGAGCAGCAAGCCCTGCGCACCGTCGGGATGGTCGACGAGCCGGCCGAGGGCGCCTGTGAGCGCCGGATGGGTTCCGGCAGCGAGGCAGGCTTCCATCTCGCGCTCCGGCAGACCGTCGCTGGTCATCGCGCCCTTGAACAGCTTCAGCGCAACCTCCTGCGGGCCAGTAGGTCCGCGCCAGACGGCGCGGTGGACCCGGCCCGAGGCACCCTCCCCGAGCAAATCGCCGACCTCGAGCGCGGTCCACGGAACGGCCGCCGCCGGTGTGGGCTCCGTCGGCCGTTCGGCGGGATTGCCCGCGTAGGAGATCCAGGCGAGGCGCGGCAGGCGTGCCAGCCAAGGCGGCAGCGCGTCGAGACGGTTGCAGGACAGGCGGATCAGTTCGAGGTTCTGCGCCTCCGCCAAGCTCTCGGGCAGATGCGCCATGCGGTTGCCCGACAGCATCAGCTTCTGCAGCAGCGGCCGTGCCCCCAGCGTGTCCGGCAGCGTCTCGATCCGGTTGTCCGTGAGGGTGAGCCAGCGCAGGTCGCGTGGCAGCGCCTCCGCCGGCACCTCCCGGATGCCGCATCCGCGAAAGCCGAGCTGGCTCAGCGTCGGGCATTGGCCGAGGACGGACGGCAGCCGCGCGAACGGATTGCCGGAGCAGAACAGCACCCTCAGATTCTGGAGGCGGCCGAGATCGACCGGCAGATCGGCGAGGCTACCACGCCCGAGATCCAGCACTTCCAGGGTGTCTGCGAGGCCGAACACCTCCTGGGGAAATTCAGCGAGTCCGTCCGGCAACCGCAGTTCCCGGGCGCCCGCGAGATCGCCGCGCCGCAGGGCCGCGAGGGTTTCGGTCCGATCCAAGATGTCAGCCCCGCTTGAAAAAGGCGTCGGCCGCGCCTTGTGCGGCCTGCTTGGTCGCCCGGGCCGCCTCGATCCGCGCGATCTCCTCTCGCAGCAGCGCGACGCGCGCGTCGAGGTCGGAGAGCGACAGCGTGTCGAGAGATTGCCCGATCTCGTGGGCGACGGCCTTGCGCGGCCGCTCGTCGTCGTCTCGCATGTCTCGGCTCCCTACAGGAACGATTGGCCGGCGCCATCCCAGGCCAATCCGAGATGGGCCGCCAGGGTGGCGCCGATATCGGCGAAGGTGTCCCGCCGGCCGATCGATCGGGACGCGACACCGGGGCCGAAAGCCAGGACCGGCACCTGCTCCCGCGTATGGTCGGTCCCCGGCCAGGTCGGGTCGTTGCCGTGGTCGGCAGTGATCACCGCCAGGTCGCCGGGCCCGAGCGCCGCCAGGATCTCCGGGATGCGGGCGTCGAACGCCTCCAGTTCCGCGGCGTAGCCGGGCACGTCCCGGCGGTGGCCGTGCTCCGTGTCGAAATCCACCAGGTTCACGAAGATCAGCCCGCCCTCGGGCAGATCTCCCAAGGCGTCCAGGGCCGCATTGAGGCAGGCCGCGTTCGCGCCAGGCTTGATCTCGCGGCCGGTGGCGCGGTGGGCGAAGATGTCGCCGATCTTGCCGACGCTGACCACGGCCCGGCCCTCGGCTTCGGCCCGGTCGAGCAGGGTTTGCCCCGGGGGGGCGACCGCGAAATCCTTGCGGTTGCCGGTCCGGCGGAAGCCCGCCGCCACGGAGCCGATGAACGGCCGGGCGATCACGCGGCAGACCCGGTAGGGGTCGCATAGGCGGCGCGCGGTCATGCAAAGCGCGTAGAGGCGCTCCAATCCGAACGCCTCCTCGTGGGCGGCGATCTGGAAGACGCTGTCGGCCGAGGTGTAGCAGATCGGCCGACCGGTCCGGACGTGCTCGGCGCCGAGTTCGTCGATGATGGCGACGCCGGGCGCGTGTCGGTCACCCAGGATTCCGGGCAGGCCGCCTTCCGCGATCAACGCCGCCGTCAGCGCGGCCGGGAAGGCTGGTTGGCTGTTCGGGAAATGGCCCCAGGGTTCGGGCATCGGTAGCCCGGTGATCTCCCAATGGCCGGATGGGGTGTCCTTGCCGGCGGCCGTCTCTACGGCATGTCCGTAAGCGCCCTCCGGCTCACCTGCGGGGTCGAGGTTCGGAGGCATACGGCCCGAAGCTCCGGCGGCCGCCAGACCCAGCCCGAGGCCGGCGAGATGGGGCAGGCGCAGAGGGCCGGCGCGCAGGCCCGCCCGGTCGCCGCGCCCGGCCGCGCAGGCCTCGGCGATATGCCCGAGCGTGTCGGACCCAGTATCGCCGTACGCTGCGGCGTCCGGGGCGCCGCCGATGCCGACGGAATCGAGGACGATGAGGAGGGCGCGCGCCACTTTCAGGCGGGCTCCAGCTCGGCGGCGACATCGCTGTCTAGGGCGAAGGCGGCCTTGAACAGCGCCCGTGTGTAGGGTGTCTGCGGATCGGAAAAAATAGTCTCCGCCGGGCCTTCCTCGACCACCCGGCCGTTCTGCATCACCACCACGTAGTTCGCGAGCGCCCGCACCACCTTCAGGTCGTGGCTGATGAACAGGTAGGCCAACCCGCGCTCGCGCTGCAGGTCGCGCAGCAGCGTCACGATCTGCGCCTGCACCGAGCGGTCCAGCGCCGACGTCGGCTCGTCCAACACGACGAAGCGTGGGTTGAGCACCATGGCCCGGGCGATGGCGATGCGCTGGCGCTGGCCGCCGGAGAATTCGTGCGGGTAGCGGTCCATGGCGGCCGGGTCGAGGCCGACATCGGTGAGCGCCTTGGAGACCACCGCCCGCCGCTCGGCCCGGGAGCGCGCGGTGCCCTGCACGATCAGCCCCTCGGCGACGATGTCGGCCACGGACATGCGCGGCGAGAGCGAGCCGTAGGGGTCCTGGAAGACCACCTGCATGTCCTTCCGGAGTGGGCGCATCTGCGCCACGGTGAAGCCGTCGATGGCCTGGCCCAGGAACACGATTGGGCCTTCGGAGCCGGTGAGCCGCAGCAGGGCGAGGCCCAGCGTGGTCTTGCCGGACCCGGATTCGCCAACGACACCAACGGTTTCGCCCGCCCGCACCGTGAGCGAGACCCCGTCCACCGCCTTGACGTGGCCGGTGACGCGCCGGAACGCGCCCGCCTTCAGTGGGAACCAGACCTTAAGCGGGCCGGCCTCCACCAGGGGCGCCGCGTCGGCCGGGACCGGGTTGGCCCGGCCCTTCGGTTCCGAGGCGATCAGGCGGCGTGTGTAGTCGTGCTGCGGGTCGGCGAAGACCGCCTTGGTCTCGCCGGCCTCGACGATCTTGCCCTTCAGCATCACGCAAACCCGGTCGGCGATGCGCTCGACGATGCCGAGATCGTGGGTGATGAACAGGAGCGCCATGCCGAGCCGCTTCTGAAGGTCGGCGAGCAGCGCCAGGATCTGGGCCTGCACCGTCACATCGAGAGCGGTGGTCGGCTCGTCGGCGACCAGCAGGTCCGGTTCGCAGGCCAGCGCCATGGCGATCATCACCCGCTGGCGCTGGCCGCCGGAGAGTTCGTGCGGGTAGGCGCCCAGGCGGCGCGCGGCATCGCGCAGGCCAACCAGTTCCAGGAGCTCGAGAATCCGCGCCCGGGCGGGTTTGCCGGTGAGGCCGCGGTGGAGCCCCAGCACCTCGCCGATCTGCCGCTCGATCGTGTGGAGCGGGTTGAGCGAGGTCATCGGCTCCTGGAACACCATGGTGATGTCGGCGCCGCGCACATCGCGCATCTGGCGTTCCGGTAGAACCGCCAAGTCCCTGCCTTTGAACAGGATTTTTCCACTCTGCCGCGCCGCGCCGTCGAGCAGCCGCAGGATCGCCAGGGCGGTCACGGACTTGCCGGAGCCCGATTCCCCCACCAGCGCGACGGTCTCGCCCCGGTGGATCGTGAAGCCGATCGAATCGACCGCCGCCGTCTCGCCTGCGCGGGAGCGGAAGGCGACGGACAGGCCCTCGACGGACAGGAGCGGCGGGGTTTCGGCCTCGGACATGAGACCCTTATAGCGCGGCCGGCACCCTAGCCTACCCGCCCGCGGATGCGCGATCATGCGCGGTGCTCGCAGCGGGGGGGACGCGCCATGCCCGGGATCGACGAAGAATTGGCCGCCCAAGTCCGGCTTCCCTTCGCAGAGCCTTCACGGCCTGCCGCCAGACTTCGCGTTTCCGGGTCCGGCGCCCTGCCCTCCGCATTCCGGGTGACGGACCTCGCCGCGGCCTCGATTGCAGCCGCCGGCCAGGCGCTCGCGGAAGTTGCGGGCCTCGATGGGCCGGTCGCGGTGGACCGGCGGCTCGCCGCGGCCTGGTTCGCGACGTCGCTGCGGCCGGATAACTGGCGGGTGCCGGCGCCCTGGGATCCGGTGGCCGGGGATTACCGGACCCGGGACGGCTGGATCCGGCTTCACACCAACGCCCCGCATCACCGGGCGGCGGCCGAACGGGTGCTCGGCGCCCAGGCCGACCGGGCCGGCATGGCGCGGGCGGTGGCCGGCTGGGCCAAGGCGGATCTCGAGGCGGCGGTGGTGGCCGAGGGCGGCTGCGCGGCCGAGCTGCGTGGGTTGGAGGCGTGGGCGTCCCATCCCCAGGGCCGGGCGGTGGCGGCCGAGCCCCTGGTGGCGTTCGATTCGGACCCCGACCGGAGCGCGTCGCGCTGGCGGCCCCGGCCGGAGCGGCCGCTGGCGGGTTTGCGGGTGCTCGACCTGACCCGGGTGCTCGCCGGCCCGGTGGCGACCCGGTTCCTGGCCGGGTTCGGGGCGGATGTGCTGCGGATCGATGCGCCCGACTGGGACGAGCCGGCCCTCGTGCCCGAGATGACGCTGGGGAAGACCTGTTCCCGCCTCGACCTGCGCAGGGCCGCAGACCGGGCGACCTTCGAGGCGCTGCTGGCGGGGGCGGACGTGCTGGTCCACGGCTACCGCCCCGGCGCCCTCGACGGCCTCGGCTACGGCCCCGAGGCGCGGCGGGCCCTGGCCCCGGGCCTGATCGACGTGGCGCTCGACGCCTATGGCTGGACCGGCCCCTGGGCGGGGCGGCGCGGCTTCGACAGCCTCGTGCAGATGAGCTGCGGCCTCGCCGAGGCAGGGCAGGCCTGGCGGCAGGCCGAGGCGCCGGTGCCGCTCCCGGTCCAGGCGCTCGACCACGCCACCGGCTATCTCATGGCGGCGGGCGCGCTCCGCCTGCTGGCCCACCGGCTTCGAGACGGCACCGGCGGCCGCGCCCGCCTGTCGCTCGCCCGGACGGCGGCGTTCCTGATCGCGGCCGGCCCGGCCGAACCGGAGCCGGCCTTCGCCCCCGAGACCCCGGAGGATCTCGCCCCGGAGGTCGAGGCGACCTCCTGGGGGCCTGCGCATCGCCTGCGCCCACCGCTGAATGTGGCGGGTGCCGCGATGCGCTGGGACCGGGCCGCCCGCCGGCTGGGGGATGACGCGCCGGCTTGGGCCGGGGAGCCGGGGGCGGCCCTGCGGTAGGAGCCGGGTTTTGGGCCAGCCCTCTCGAGCTGTTTGGATGGGGTCTCGATCGAGACGTTCGACCAAGCGGATCGACACGTCTCAGATTGGCGCCAACGCCTCGAAAAATAGGCGTTTTCCCTCGGTTCGTGGCAACGGTCTTAAACGGATCGGAAGGGTCATCGCTTCCCAGGGCGGAAGGCTCGATCGTCGTCCGGTGAAGGCCGGACCCGTGCCGGCACGTGCCGTCATCCCGGGGCCGCGCGGCGGAGCCCGGGATCCAGATGCACCGATGCGTCAAGTTCTTGAACCCGCGGCAATTCTGGGTTCAGGGCTCGCCTGCGGCGCTCCGGAATGACGGCGCGGGTCGTTACGGATGGGGAATCAAATCCCGGGCGATGCATCTCTCAAACGTGGGTAACCGTCAGCGACGAGGGGGAGGAGAGCGTGGCGCGTCACCCCTGAAGCTGGGCGCCAAACGCCGTGAACGGGGTTGGTCCGAGGTTAATCGCGATCGAGCGGACGAGGCGGGCCGGTCTCTCGTCGGGACCTGCTTTCGCACAGGGCCGCGGTCGCGCGCGCGGTGCGGCGAAGTCCAGTTTTATGGGGCGCCACGCGTCGACGGACCGCCGCAGGCCGACCCGATCCGGTCGATCCATATCTGTCTGCCAGCCGCGTCGAAGCCAAATCGTTTTCCCGACCGTGAGCGCCGTTCCCGATCGCATTGCAAACAGGATCGCCTCCCACGACTCGATTTAGCGCGCGTGTGGATTCCGGTCCGCGCTCCACTTCGGCGGCCCGCACGCTGGACCGGCGCGTGAAGCCGGCAACGCCGTGATGTTGGCGATCTGGTCGATCGGCCCCGTGCGCGGAAGATTGACGGTGAACCAGTCCACCGGAGACATGTCGGCAAGAGCGGTAGTGGGAGTGAGAATTGGGCTTCAAGACCACCAATTTGAGCTTGACATTTAACACAAATCAAATAGAAACACTTAAAGATGGTATTGACCTATAAAAATTGAAACATTCAGAGACGTGTATACTCTGAATGCATGGGTGGAAAGCAGAAGCGGCGGACACTGAGCCATTGCGCGCCTAACTTTTCAGCAGCGGGTGCCTTATGACAGCGATGCGAAAGATCGACGTCACGATACGAAAGATCTTCCATCGCATTGCACAATGGCCGTCCAAGACAACGCATTTGGTCTATTCGCTTGGTCCTATCCAGCGCAGGTCGATCAACAACCGGGCGTCTGATATCGAAGCTCACAGGCACAATTTGCCGATATTGACGTTTCAGGAGCTGCCGCTCGCGCATGCTTTGAGTGAGCGGGGTTTCTGCAGGGCGGACGTGGATTTATTCGAATCCTTCACGGCGAACCGATTTCGTACCGCCGCCAATCGGATCTATGATGAGACAGAACGGACCTACCTCAAAACAGGCAAGACTATCGACATCATAAGGTTGCTCGACGCAAATCCCTCTTTGCTGGATCAATTCAAGGTCATTTTCTCCGCAGGACTGGATGAAAAATTTCTTAAAATCATTGAGCATTACTTGAAGCTCCCCGTCGCGTTCGGAGGAGTCGATATATTTTTCACTGTTGCCGATGGCTTAGAAAAAGGCGCCAGGACTTGGCACAAAGATAGCGAAGACACTCCGATGGTGAAAGTTGCCATCTATCTGAACGATGTCGGTGACGACGACGGACCTTTTGAAATTCTCCATTTGCAACACAAAACCTCCGATCTTGAAAAATCACGAGGCTTCAAGCAACAGAAATTGATACAGGCTCAAAACGAGAGCAAGATCGATTTCGACATCACAACCTTCACCGGCCCGGCGGGGTCCGTGATATTTTGTGATACATCGAAATACTACTACAGGGGCAAGCCTGCCACCGGCAAAAACCGCAGGGCCTTTTTCTATAACTACTACGCCAGCAGGCCGCTAACCCCGTATTTCTGCCCGAATCCGCCATTCTCCCCGGATGGCATGAGAGATCTGGTTTCAGGTCTATCGCCGACACAAAAGGCAGCGGCTTTGTGGCGCGAGAATTTAACGCGCTTCGATAAAATCGTGACCAAGCGAAAGCCGTATCTGAACTTATAACGTGGCAACTTCGGTCACCTATAGATTGACGGGCGCTTGCCGGAGAAACGACATCTCCCCGTGCCGGTCGGGGCTATGTGCCGACAATCTTGAGGGTGCGGCTGAACTGACCGCCGTTACAGGTGGATGATGGCGCCGCCGACCAAGGATGTTTAATCGCGGCCGCGTTTTATCTCTCTAATAAAAAATGGATTTAATCTAAACTTTTCAAATATTTAGCAAAAGTCGTGCATCTCTTCGTTCGCGTGCATTCAGTAAAGCAATTGCAGTCGAGAAACTCCAGTCATGCAAATCAGGTGGCGAGCGCCCGCCGACGAAGAGCATACTGGTGCGGCGGCGCGCGTTGAATTGCGGATTGAGACCCATCCGTTTCCAAGTGTTTGCTGCGGGAGGCAGACACTATCCCGCCATCCGACGCGCAAGTTGCTTGCCGACGCCGGTCCGACAGCAACCCCGGTCATCCCGGGGTGCTTCGCTGACCGCCATGACGGAGCGGGTCGCGTCAGCCAGCCGAAACCGAATTCATCCCGGATATCGCGGCCGCGGGAGGACGCGGTGGGCATCCGTGTGGCTGGAGCAATCCCTAGTCACGGCCGCACGGCGGTGACCTCGATCTCCACCAGCCAGCCCGGATTGGCGAGCGCCGCGACCTGCACGGCCGAGCGGGTCGGCAGGTTCGGCTGAGCCGCCGTCCCGAACGTCGCGCGGTAGGATTCCATCAGGCCGGCGAAATCCATTCGCCCGCCCTTGGCCGGGTCAACGACCAAGAAGACCGTCATTTTCACAACGTCGCGGAGGGAGAGGTTCCGGCGTTTCAGGGCCGCCTCGATGGCGGCTAGGGTCGAGGCGGTCTGGGCGCGGGTATCGCCGAAGGCGGCGACCGTGTTCTTCTCGGCGTTGGGATCGGTCACAGCCGGCCCGAAGCCGCTGAGATAGACGGTCGCGTGCCCGGCGGGCACCTCGACCGCTTCCGAGATCGGGAAGTCCGAGCCAGGGATCGGGTGCCGGGTGATGTCTTCGGAAAGCGCCGGCCCGGCCGACATGGCGAGGGCGAGCGGTATCAGGATCCGTCCGATCATGGCCGTGCTGCCTTCACATCCTGGGGGGCGACCGCGTCGCCGTAATGGTTGTCGAAATGGGTGCGGACGTAGTTCACCACCGCGGCCACCTGGGTGTCGCTCATCATGCGCCCGAGCGGGGGCATGCCGCGCAGGCCGTACAACAGCACCGTGACGGCGTAGCCGGCGCCGGCGAGTCTTTCGTTGTGCAGGAGCGGCGGATACGAGGCCGCGCCGACCGCGCCCTCGCCCCCCGCCTGGTGGCAGGCGGCGCAGACCTGGGCGTAGAGCGCCTCGCCTTCGGCCTGGGTGAAGCTCTTGCCTTGGCTCATCGCGGGACCGGCCGACGGCAGGGCCGCCATCGTGGCGTGCTCCTGCGCGGTGGCGGCTCCGCCCGAGGCGAGCAGCAGCGCGACGATTCGGGGGATCGAAAGGACATTCATGCCGCCAGAACCCTCTTGTGGAGCCGCGTGACCGCGTCAAGCGCCGAGAGGATCGCGCCCTCCTGCCAGGCCGGGATGTATGAGGCGTGCTCGCCGGCCAGCATGATCCGCCCGTCGATCGCGCAGAGGTTGTCGTAGTGCTGGGCCCGCGCCTCGTCGGTCCAGTCGCCGGCGCAGCCCAGGGTGAACGGCACCCGGTGCCAGGCCACCGCGATCCCGGTCTCGAACTCGGTGCGGTATTGCGGGTGGATCTGGCTGCCGTAGGCCACCGCCCGGCGCACCCGCTCGGCGGGGCTCTGGGCTGTGAATTCATAGGAGTTCGGCCCGTTCCAGGTATAGGCGCCGAGTAGAACGCCCTTGCCGCCGGCATTGTAACCGGTCGCGGGATAGGCGATCTGGCGGATCGGCAGGTCGGTGTAGGAGATGCCGCCGAAGATATGCTCGTCCTCCTCCCAGAACCGCCGCTTGAACTGAAGCCCGACCTTTACGGATGAGGCGTAGGGCACGGCGTCGATCGCCGCCTTCATGGTCGGGCCGACCTGGGTCGGGATCTGGCTCAGCACTGTCAGCGGCAGGGCGCAGACGCACCAATCCGCCTGAGCCTGCCGCATGGCGCCGCCCTGGCCGAGATCCCGGTAGGTGGCGGTGACGCCGTGGGCATCCTGCGCAATCTGCGTGACCTTGGCGCCGTACCGGATCATGTCCGGCGGCAGCGCGCGGGCGAAGGCCTCGCCGATCCGGCCCATGCCGCCGACCGGCTGGAACATCGTGGTCTGGAACTCGTAGAGCAGGAAATTCTGCAGGCCGCGCCACAGCCGCGAGGTCAGGATGTCGTGCAGCGCCATCGGCTCGCCGTCGACCGGGCGTGCCGAGAGGCCGCCGCCGGGATCGTGGGCGTAACCGCGGAATTCCGAGGACTCGGATCCGGCGCGATAGGCGAGGTTCTCGTCGAGACCGCCGAGGGAGCGCAGGGCCTCGATCAGGATCTCCTGGTCCTCCTTGGAGACCTGCGCGTCCAGCGCGCCCTTGCGGGTGGCCTTGGCCAGGAGTTCGGCGGTGGCACCGTCGAGATCGGTCTTCACCGTGCGGATCCGCTGCGGCTTGCCGCCGAATCCGGATGCGCTGTGCACGAAGGCGTTGTGGTTGAGCTGGATGAACGGCTCCAGCGCCACCCCGAGCCGGCGGCAGTAATCGAGCACGCCGTGGTGGTGGTAGGGGATCCGCCAGGGGCCGGGGTTGAGGTAGAGGCCGGCGTCGAACCCGCAGCGCTGGGTTTCGCCGCCGAGTTCCGTGTAGGTGTCGCCGCCGCGCAGCGTCCAGTTCCGGCCGCCGGCGCGGGTGTTGTATTCGAGGATCTGCACCCGGTACCCGGCCCGGTGCAGCTCCAGCGCCGCCGTCATGCCGGCGAGCCCGGCCCCGAGGACCAGCACCGAGGCGCCTTTGGGATCGCCGTCGAGCTGGATCGGCCCGCGATAGGGCGATTCCCCGGCAAACCCGAGGCTGGTCATCACCTGATAGGCCGCCGCGCTCCCGGCGGCGGCGCCGACCATGGCGATGAGCTTGCGGCGACTGAAGCCTGATGTGTCTGCCATCTCGCCTCCCGTTTCCTCATCCGGATGCGTCCAGGACGATTCAGTCTAAGCAAGCCGGAGGCCAAGCTTGGAGCCATGCAAATGAAGCGCGCCGGACGCAGCGTCCAGCCGATGGAATGCGCCCTCGGACTTGCAACTTAAGCGGATGTGAGGCGCGGATAAATCATCGTCCCCGGTGGTCTTGCTTCGGATCGCGCCGGGATCGCCTGAGATAGTCTTTCCGGTCCGGGCCCTCATCCCGAGATGCGGCGGCGTCGCCACGGCCACGAAGGAGCCCGCCGGCCGGCCGCGCGATCCCCGGAAGGCGCCCTCGCGGTTCGCCGCGCTCGCGGTGCGGGCCGGCGATGCGCAGCGCGTCATCGCTCCCCAACCGTACGGATTGATCCGCCCGTGCGCCCCGCTACAAGCGGTTGCGTGATCGTCCCCCGCCTGCGCCCCCTCGCCCTCCTCGCCCTCCTC